>NZ_JBXWQZ010000022.1:0-62082 GCF_059612645.1 Ruegeria sp. YKSF131
GAAACCTCCGGCGTCCATAGATTGTCCCGTATGAAGATGCGTCTCTCCCCAAAGTGGCCGTTCCGGGAAAGTTCGACCAGCATAGGGTGAATAGGCGGGAGCAGGATAGGTATCGGCGAGCTGTTCCGAAGTTGGGGTCCATTCCTGCGCATGGGCTGGCATTGCCGTAGTGAGGACAGTCGTTGCGAGCAAGGCAATCGCGTTTTTTACGGCGGCGTGTCTCTGCTGTTCCATGTCTTCTCCTCCCAACGCTTCTGTTTTAGCATAAAACCATATTTTAGCGGTTTGGTCGAACAGTCCCCATGACCGAGATCAAACGGACGTCGTGCTTGGTATAGAGATTTGGCGTTGGAAATCTGGTCTGATTAAGGGCGCCCGTTTGGTGCCAAAGCTTCCGTGCCACGATACCCTTGATCATCGTCGAATGCATGGAATCCGGCGGTAAGGGTCGCGAGGTTGGCGATTGTATATGCCTCAAGATTACTTGGGTTTTGTGTAATAGCTTGCAATCACATCGCCGACCGTAGAGCTTACCCCCTTGTGGCGACTGATACCCGAAGGCCTGATGATACGCATGCGAACGCTTCTTCTTTCCCCGCTTGTCCATTTCTTCGCGCTTGGTGCCCTGATCTTTGCCGCATACGCGGCGATCGAGGATGAGCCAGTTGCGCTCAGCCCCGATATGATCAGCTTGACCGAGAGCGAGGCAAACCGACTGGTGCAGAACTTCATTGCCACCTGGAACCGCCCCCCCACGATCCGGGAGTTGGAGAACTTGATGCAATCGTGGGCGCTGGAAGAGGCCTATGTCCGCGAGGCGCTGATCCTCGGACTTGATCAAGGCGACGTGGTCATACGCCAGCGATTGAACCAGAAGATGAAGTTCCTCGCAGAATCCGGCGCCGCGATGGTGGAACCAGATGAGGCCATGCTTCAGACGTATCTGGACCAAAACCCGGAACGGTTCACGCAAACCGCTCGAATGGCTCTGGAACAGATCGTTGTGCCCGGAGATCGGGATACCTTAGAACTTCTGGCGCTGCTGGAGAACGGTGCCGACCCGGCGACGCTGGGACCGGCTACTCTACTGCCACAGTCCTTTCCGATAACGCCTTCGCCGGTGATCGACCGCACATTTGGAGAGGGGTTCCACGAGGCGCTGGCGGACCTGCCGGTCGGAAAATGGCAGGGTCCGGTCGAGAGCGGCTATGGCCTGCATCTCGTGCGGGTAATCGAGAGAATGGACGCCGTGCTGCCACCGCTGTCCGAAATCCGCGACCGCGTAAAGGCCGAATGGCTCGCCGCTGAGACAAAGAAGATGCGCGAAAGCTTCGGTCAAGCGCTGCTGGATCGCTACACCATTATCTTGCCCAACGCCGAAGAGGTGTTGAACAGATGAAACGGCTGCTGTTACTTCTGCTCGCCATTTCCGCCATCTGTCTGCCGGGATACGCGCCGGCCCACGCGCTTGATCCAGGGTATCTCGATCTCGCGTCCATGGGGCAAGAGCGCTGGCGCGTGACCTGGCGCGCACCTGACGTGAACGGTCGAATGATGCCCATAGAGGCTCGCCTGCCAGGGAACTGTTCACATGAGCCGCCTCCGTCACCGTCCTTTGATGGACGTGCCTGGACAACCGCATGGGTAACCACCTGTCCAGGAGGCCTTGAGGGCGGTGTGATCGAGATCGTCGGGCTGGAGCAGACCAGAACGGAAACCTTAGTGCGGTACGAATTGGAACCCGGACAGACGCAGGTGCGTCGCCTGACATGGACCGAAACCGCATTCACTGTACCTGAGGATCCTGGGGTTCTCGACATCCTTTCGAGCTATGTCGCGCTCGGAGTGACACACATCCTCGAAGGCCTTGATCACCTGCTTTTTGTCTTCGCGCTTGTGCTGCTGATACGCGATCGCAGTCGGTTGTTCTGGGCGATCACGGCGTTCACCGTTGCGCACAGCATCACGTTGGCTTCGGCCACTCTCGGCTGGCTGAACCTCCCTCCTCCACCTGTCGAGGCCGTGATTGCGCTTTCAATCGTGTTCCTCGCCCATGAGCTATCGCTTTCACCGGAGAACCGTGACCCGTTGGCCGTGCGTTTCCCCTGGATCGTCGCTTTCGCATTCGGCTTGATACATGGTCTGGGGTTCGCCGGGGCACTGAGAGAGATCGGCTTGCCTGAAGGGGACATTCCACTGGCCCTGTTTGCTTTCAACGTCGGGGTAGAGCTTGGTCAGATCCTGTTTATCGTTGTGGTACTGACCACTGGGTTCGCGGCCCGGCTTCTCTATCCGGCAGTAAAAGAGCGAGCGGTCCAGCTTGAACACGTGACAAGTTACTGCATTGGTAGTCTAGCCGCCTTTTGGGTGATTGAACGGATTGCGGGATTTTGAGCGAAGTTTGAAGAAGCTACCGAAAAAGCCACTGGTGCAAACCTTCGCCCGCGAACACCTATCCAAGCTTTATCGGCGGCTACGCCAAGTTGTCTGACGTGGATTGGAATAAGCGTGAGGTCATAGCAATTCATCTGGTTCATCTACGAAACTACACAAATGCATTACTGCGGTAGTAGGATTGGTTTGATTGAAACTGGGCTTTCAGATCAAAAGAACCACTTATGCCGTCATCGTTATTGATTTCGGTGTATATAAAAAGTTGGGTGAAAGGCCCTCTGGCTAGATCAATTCAGTGTAAGTGGTGACAGTGCCAGGGTTGGTATTAATGGTCGTGTCTTAGGCTCAGGACCTACAAATCTTGCTCGTATAAAGTGATCGGCTGGCTGCGAGGAGCTGCAACTATTCAATTCGGGCAGAGGTCTGCCTTGGTTCAGGGGATTTAGGCTCGCAATGTTCCGCCGCCCCGGATTTCCGGAGCGGCGGTTGTCATGTGATACTTGGAGGGGTCGGTCTAAGTTTCAGGAGTTCGCGTTGCAGGTCCCCCATTTTACGTCGCCATTGCCATCATTGGCCTGCTGGATGAGGTCGGCGCAGACAGGACCGTCGAAGGCCTTCGTGTCCTCAATGTTGAAAGTGATCGTCTGAGCCGTATCCATGGCGCGGGTGCGAATATCCCCATTGTCCAAGTTGTACTGGAAGCTTACCCAGGTGGGGTAGTCATCGCCTGCGCCGTTGTCCTGCGGGTCCTGGATGTTCAAGGGCACGGTCACCGAGTAATCGAAGGCCTGCTGGATGCGGCCCATCGTTTCGGCGTAGTTCAGATCGCTGTAATCCTGGTTCATTGACGTCCAGAGCATCCGGACATTGCGGTTGGCCGACCCGATGTCGGCAGGGATGCCTTGCCCCGACGGATTGTTTGCAAGATCAAATTGGGCGGCGTACTCGCGCTGGTCCTGCTGGAGCGGGCTGTTGACCATGACCCGCAGATCGCTGTCGGTATCGCCGGTGTAGACGACCTCCAAGCCACCTTCGTTGAGCTGGAAGAGTGCGATATGGCCGCTTTTGTCGACCGCCGAGAAGTGCACGCCGTGGTAGCTGTCGCTGCCGCGCATCTTTGCTCCCCAGGCGATCTGGAAATCTCCGGCCTCGTGTCCGGCGACGACCTCGGCCACGGTGGCGTAGTTCTCGGCGATGAATGTCGTCAGGTCTGCCATGTTGACCGCTGGCGCACCGCTATCCTTGTGCTCGGTAACGAACGGTTTGGAGTCGTTCATGTAAAGGCCCATGGCGCTCAGGCCCTGGTCGTTGATTGCCTCGGCGGTGACACCGTGGAATGTCTCGTGCTCTTCCATGGCAACCGTGTGATACTTGACGGTCCATTCCTTTACGTTGGCGTATTCGGCAACATCAGAGGAAACGCGGGCTTCGCCCTCCGGGTGGACACGGGCATAGGCGCCCAGACGGCTGCCGCCCCAGTCCAGCGAACGGGTCACGATTGTGCCATGGTCCGTGTCGGCAACGAAGCGCGAACAAGCATTGGCTGTGACGGCAGTGGTGGTCACAGTGGCAGCCAGGATGGCGGTGATGGCGGTGGAGGTCCAGGAGCGGTTCTTGGTGTTGGAGGCTTTCATCTTTCTGTTTCCCTTCGGCTTTTGCGGATCTGTCCGCGTTTTCGATGATTGGGACTTAGCCAACGGTGTGATGAAGCGGGACGTCGACAACTGTTAACAACAGTTGGGCGATCAGAGCCGAACGCCAACCAATCCACCCGATGGGGAGCAATTTTGCAAACAGGTTGCAAGCGCGGGCTTGCGGCTTAGAGTTTAGGGGTTGAAGCTACAGAGGCTGACCATGAGAGACCAACCGAGCAACGAAGAGATAGCCCAACAACTTGAGCAAATCCTGGCATCGCCTGACTTCACGGCTGGCCCAAGGATACAGAAATTCCTCGCCCACATTGTTACCGAAGAACTTGAGGGTCGGGGCGAATACCTGAAGGGCACTGCTCTTGCGATGGATATCTTCGGACGCGGCGCCGATTTCGACTCAAACAATGACTCCATTGTCCGGATCGAAGCGATCAAGCTGCGCAAGGCAATTGAACACTACTACCTGACGGCTGGTGTCGCCGACGAGATCATAATCACTGTTCCGAAGGGCAGGTATCGCCCGCAGTTCGTGCGGCGCGCGGTAGAGGAAAGCAAAATCCAAAAAAGAATCCCTCGTGGACTACCAACACTCGCAATCTTGCAGTTTGAAGGTGCGGACTCCGAAAAAGCCCTGATTTTCCGAGAAGGGTTGCCTGAGGAGATCGCGCTCGAGCTCGCCCGCTTTGGCCAGATCAAAGTGTTGTCAGGTTGGCACACCGACCACTCAACGCGGGAGATAGGGCAACAAGAACTTATAGAGAGCTCAGACTACATCTTGAGAGGCAATGTCCGGGAGGCTGGTGGGAGCCTGCGTGTGTCAGTTCAACTCGACCGAAACCCTGGAAAAGCTTTAGTCTGGTCCGACAGGTTTCGCGTTTCCGGCGATTCAGAAGATCCCTTCGATGTGCAGGAACAAATTGCGCGGCAATGCGCGACCCGTATGGCGGACGCCTACGGCGCAGTCGCCGAAGATCTCAATGCGCAATACTCCGGGAGGCGTGCGGAAGATGCAGGTGTCTTTGAGGCCCTTCTGGCGTTTCACGCACACATGCGGACTTCACGCCGATCCAGTCTCGAAGAGTTCAGTGACCTCATCGACACCGCGCTACGCGACAATCCTTCGAGCGGGTTGGCCCACGCGCTCAAGGCCATTGCACTAATCGAGGAAGCAGCTTTGGGCGCCCGGTCTGCGGAAGATGTTGTCTCCGATGGAAGGAGCCATGCAGAAACGGCCATCGCGTTGGCACCTAACTGTCAGGAAGCTCTCTACGCCGCTGCGAGTTTCGCGCGATTCCACGGTGAGAACACCCGGTACGCAAACCTGATAGAGCGCGCTATCGAGGCGAACCCGAATGCCACGTTGTTGACTGCGATGGTGGGAGGTTGGCTCGCCGCAATCGGGGACACGCGAGAAGCGACAGCCATGATCGAAGGCGCAAGAGAACACAACCCGCTACTGCCAATCTGGATCAACATCCCTTGTGCGCTCGATCCCTTCATGCGGGGCGAATACGAGGTGGCCTCGGATATGATCAGCGAGGTGGATGGCCGTGACAATCTGTACGACTGGATGCTGATTGCCGCCATGCATGCAATGGCCGGGCGAATAGATATGGGGAAAAAGGCTCTGGCGGCATTCTTCGAGGCCGGGGTCGACCCAGAATATTTCCTGCGTTCGATCCCGCTTGCGGAGCCTGTCGCAGGACGCATCGAGCAGGGGATTAGCGCTCTACTCTCCGTTAAATGAGCTCCAACCGAACGCGGGCTTTGGAAATTGGCGCTGTGTTTTGCTAACGGTTGCCCCTTCCGTCAGACGGCGGAAAAGTCGGCATTCTTGACGTTCGATATGGCGGTTCCAACCGGCGTAAGCCCGTGATTCAAGGGCGACGGGAGGAATGCACATGTCGCATCTGTTTTGGCATAAGTCAGACCACGTGAACCGCATCAAACACCTTTTCCCGAAACCTCGCGGGGGTGGACGATCCGACGACCGAATGGTGCTTAGCGGTATCATCCATGTCATTCGAAACGGCCTTCGGTGGCGAGACGCTCCGGCGGATTATGGGTCGCACAAGACGCTCTACAATCGTTTTGTGAGATGGTCCCGCATGGGTATCTTTGCCCGTATCTTTAGGGAACTGGCTCAGCCAGGACAGGATGGTGAAACCATCATGATCGACAGCACTCACCTGAAGGCACACCGAACAGCGTCAAGCCTCTCAAAAGGGGGGGCTCGAACGCGTGCCATCGGTCGCACAAAGGGCGGTTTGAACAGCAAACGGCACACGGTCTGCGACAGACGTGGAAGGCCACTGACGTTCTTCCTCTCATCCGGCCAGATGAGCGATGCAAAGGGTGCTATGGTGTTGCTGGGCAGCCTTCCACGAGCCAAATCACTCTTGGCAGACAAAGGGTATGATGCAGACTGGTTCCGTGAGGCGCTTGCCGAACGCGGCACCGAGGCCTGCATACTGGCGCGACGTGGTCGAAGAAATCCGGCTGAACATGACGCCAAGCTATATCGTCAGCGCCATCGCATCGAGAATCTGTTTGCCAGATTGAAAGACTGGCGCCGTATCGCGACGCGCTATGACAGGTGCGGTGACTTGTTCCTGTCCGCCATATGCCTTGCCGCGACCGTCATCTTTTGGTTGTGAGTCCTGACCGTAGGGACATGGCAACCTGGAACGCATAACTTTGCCCCGAGACATCAATTGAGCTGTTTGGGTCAAAGTTCAGCCAGACGCAGAATGCGGAATCGTTGCTTTCGGCATTGGTTAAAGTGATAAAGAACGTGCGGTTTTTCGGAAGAATTGTCTGCTTCTTAAACCCTAGATTTGTTCTTTCTCTGTCGGCCCCCGCCGCTACTGCAATTGCAAGATATCCGGAACGCATAGCTTTCTTTTTGTCGGCATTTTGTCCGCACCATCCGATCGTTTCAGTCTTTTTGGTCCGTCTTTGACCTTAACCTTCGGCTTAGCCAGCGGGCCCTTTAAAGTCACTGGCCACGGACTTCTCGAAAGAGGCTCTCCGATTTTGCGGGGTTGTAGATTTAGGTCCAAGGCCTTGCCCGCCAAATCAACAGCACCAAAGACGACAACCTGGACGTGATCTGTTTCCAACGTGGTTTGTTTCGTCGAGAGGTTCCCATTGGAAATACTAATCGGCGCTCGCAAACATACAATTGGAGCTACCTTCTGTTTTTCCTTGGTAAACACCCAAGGTAGCAGCCCTAACCCTGCCAGATCTAAAAGCTGAGTTTCGATCGAGCCATCACGCAGTGACACTGTGGCGTTGCCGCTCATAGTGTTAGTAAAATGCTTAGGTGAATCGGTTCCCCCTGTCACCGAAAAGTCTGTATAGATCTTACCGCTCGCGCCTTTCTTGAAGTTCAGATTGTGAAGAATATCCTCCAACTGCCAGCCACCTGCTTTGCCGGTCAACGTGAGCAGGTGCGCGTCGTTTGATAGATCCATTTGCCCGCTGACGTCAAAATTTGCGCCCCCGTATTCAAACTTCAAAGGCCCAGCCTTCAGCTCGTTTTTGTTGAGCGTCAGTTCGCTCTGCAAACTGCTGATGCCCTTGGCACCCTCTATGTGCCGAAGGTCGATGTCGACATCCATATCCATACCGGACAAGAGAATTGAACGCCCGATAGGTTTAAGCGTTACATCTCTTAGCGCACCTTGGTCGCGCTCGTCTTCTTGCTTAGTTTCTTTCTCTTCCGGCTCTGGACCGCCTATTTTCCTCAACTGTGCAGCAGCCTGAACGATGGTTCGGATCTGATCTACCTTTATCAGGTCACTCTCTATGGAACCCTGCAGTACAGGGTCACTTGTCGCATCATCAAGATCGGCCACAATTTGCAAGACCGAGTCGGCAACCTCGACGTTGGCACTCGCGTTCCAATCGGTGCCTTCACTAACGATGTCTATTTCAAGGCGAGCCTGCCCAGTTTCCACGCGTTCAAGCGATAGAGCCTCCAATAGGTCCGCTCCGGATGGGACTGCGACATCAATGGCCAAATCCAGGTCCTCGAATTTAAGTACGTTTTTAACAGTGCCATGCACCTCGAGGTTCCAGACTTCCGTTTCGCTTGTCTTTGCATCCAAATTCGTCAGCGAAAGCTGATTGATGTCACCGTTCAAATGGAAGCCGCCGGAAAACCTGCCGAGTTGGTCGTCCGGTCCTAGGAGTTCTGGTGAGATCAAACTGCTTGCATGAATATCCATTAGGCCTTCGGCTGATATTCCTTGCACCTGAAGCGCGTCATCGACCGAACCTTTCAAAATGATAAACGGATTGGCGGGTTCCCCAATTCTCAGGTTGATGCTCCCGACCCTTAAGGCGCCTTCGGGTGTTCTAGAGAGCTCGGAGAACTCTATCGGGGGCGGGCCTTCGCCAGACGTGTCCAACGTGAAGCCGTTGGTCTCAATAACCATTTGTCGCTGCGGAACCTGCCCGGGCACGCTGTCAATAACCATGTCGACCGCGATAAGTTTAAGATCATATCGCGATGCGGCAGGGGCTGGTTCAGCATCTTCAGGGTACAACCTAATGCGGGTTGTCAGCGATACGTCTTCCGGGTTTCCCAATTCTCCGACCTGCCCCGTCAGCGAAAGGCTTTGTCCGCCTTCTAATTCAGCCGATACAGATAGGTCGTCAATTCGTGCTACGCCGTCAACTGATTTGAACGTTGCACCAATATTCCCAGTACCTTCCAAAACGCGGTTTAGCTTCAGGATATCGAGAAACTGGCCAAGTTCGGCAACATCTAAGGTCGTTTTCACTTGTAACCCGTTCTCTTGAGGGACTTCCTGAGCGGCAATCGAGATCTGTTCGAAGTTCACTGCAACCTGAAACGGGTCTTCCGCGGGAAATGTCCCGTTCAGATCAAAACTCTCTCCGTTTAGCGAACCAGTCCCAACTGCGGTCGCAACGTCGGTTTCCGTATCACGCTTCAAAAGCAACTCAGGCAGCTGCAGATTCAACTCAAGCCCGTTTAGATCGTTCCGGTAAAGAACGGCAACATTAGTCAGGTCAATTTTGTGGTCCGATAGAATTCCAGCTACTGGCAGTTTCGGAGATTTTGCAGGTTTCCCGGCATTAACGTCCGCTTGGGAAATGGACTGCCAGTTTCCGACGCCTGCTTTGTCTGTGATCAGGTTCAGGTGAACCCCCAAGAGAGAAAGGTCACTCAGCGAAAGTTTACTGTTCCAGAGGTCGCGCGCGGAAACTTCAAACTCAATTTCATCGATTGCTGCCAAGTTCACATCAGCATTCGGAGGTCCAGGCAATACCAGCCCCGCCGCTGATACCTGCAATTGCCGACCAAGACCCAGACGCACTTCATCTTCAATTCTAACCTCTTGACCAAGTTTCTTAGAGATCAGATTTTCAACGAAAGTTTTCCTGACAGAGGAAAACAACGCAGAAGACAGGAAAAGCCAAGCTGCCAACACAGCGACAAACGCGACAGCGCAACAAATCAACATACCTTTCGCAACGTATCGCAAGGCTTTCTCCCAGTATTCCGTTTCATCCCGTGGGCAACCTAGACCATTTGATCAATAAGTTAATGAAATATATGGTCGGCTACTATTCTGAACTGTAAATGACCTTGACCGTATAGCTGGCACTCTCGCCGATTTGGTCGAACGTCTAAGAAACGGGTAAATGACCAACGCTCTGTTTGTGCGGCACACCGGCCTGTTGCACAAATCAGGGGGTGAGCACACTTCCCCTTTCCCCGGACGGATTTATGCTACGGGCTCAGTGTTGGTTATGCCAAGAGCTGTGCAGCGGTTGAGCACCGCAATCCGGACCTAGAACTCGGCAACCTGCCGATTGAAGTCTCGGGCCATGATGCCTTGGCCAAGGAGTTTGACGCAGTTCATCTTTGTCTCTGCGCGGCTTTGGGCATCGCCGATGTTGCTTGTCGTGACATCAACCGCGCGGATCTCCAGTGTTTCTTCATCTATTCCGAGATGAAGCTTACGCCACAGGCGCTTTTTTACTGCCGCCATGTTTGCGGGCGTTCCACTCACCTTCGCCCTCAGCTTTGATCCCGGTCGCGTCGATCAACAGGTGCAACGGCCCAGTTCCACCGCGGTATGGGATAGAGACGTTCAACGTCTTCTGGTGACGACAGAGGGTAAGAAGTCCGGAACTTTCCGGTCAAGCCCTGCTGGGCGCAACAGGCTTTCAACGAACCCTGTCGTCTGGCGAAGAGGCATGCCGAACAGCACCTTCAGCATCAGACAAACCTGGATCGCTGCATCGCTGAATTCTGGCTGACGACCGCACTTGCCCGTCGCTGGCGCATACCATGCCATCTCAGGTTCAAACCAGATCGATAGTGAACCGCGCTGCTTCAACGCCGTGTTGTACGACGGTCAGTTCTTGGTCTTGTACTTCGTAGGGGACCAACTGCTCATACTCTCCAGCTATCAACTTGGATTCATGGAGTGAATCCCTAAGCGCAATTGTGCAACAAAACCCGGCACACCCAGTTTCTAAACAGCTGGTTTGAAGTGGATTTCAAAAGCCAGAAACGGACACGTTGCATGAGCTTTGACTATGGCTGCTGGACACATCTTCCAAACTACAGGCAATCAGATTCCTTCTATTCCCCACATTCATGTAATTACTGCTATATGTGAATTCTTCAATCAACGAGGACAAGATGAACTCACTAACCAGAATAACACGAGGGATAGGCGTCGCTTTCAAGGACGGTAGAGTTAAGGGCATCCTTGCCTTCACAATTGGAATGATTTTTTGGGCCTCGGTCTTTTACCACTTTGTCGAAGGTTGGAGTTGGCTCGACTCAATCTACTTTTCTGTAGTGACAATTTCGACCGTGGGGTTTGGTGACTTCTCCCCTGAAACTGCGGCAGGAAAAATCTTCACAATGGTATACATCATCGTGGGCCTCGGTGTCTTCGTGACAGCAGCTACCACGGTGGCAGATACGATCTTGTCTCAAGACGACGAAAAAACGGATAAATAGATTATACCCAATTCAGCCAAACTGAGTTCATGCGCAGGTATTAGTTTGACTAGGCACCTCAGGCCGCGCCCCAGATCCACTTGTGTCTTCAAGCTGATAGGCGGACGCATAAAACTAAAACATATATACATATTTTGCTTTTTGAGTGTAATGTTCAGAAAACAGCTAGTGGAGGGATGGAATGGAAAAGATCCAGGACGCGAAGATTGTCGATCTGGCGATACGATTGCTCTTTCTCGGACTATTCCTTTACAGCGCTCTGGTCATGGTGGCCCCGCTTGCAAGCGTAGTTATCTGGGCAACGATCCTCTGTGTGGCGCTTTACCCGGTATTTAATTGGATGCAGTCCAAGTTAGGAGGCCGAAAGAAGCTTACAGCGACGATCTTGGTTTTGATGGGTCTTGTTCTGACCCTCGGGCCAGTCGCAACTGCGGTGTCTGGTGCCGCAGAACTTGGGTCTGAATTCGCGGAACAAGCAGACAGGGGTGAATTGAAAATCCCCCCAGCGCCCGAAGGTATCAAGGAACTACCGCTAGTCGGAGGAAAAATTGCCGATGTCTGGGGAATGTTCGAACGGAATCTGGACGGTGCGCTTGCAAAATACGGCGCCCAGATTCTTGAGATCACTAAATCCTTATTTGGAAAGGTGCTGGGGATCGGAATTGGACTTCTCGGCCTTGCATTGTCGGTATTGATAATGGGGGCTTTGTTTAGCCCAGGGCCGAATCTGGTTCAGGGCCTTCAGCACTTTGCAAACCGTGTATTTGCGCCGCGTGGCGGTGAATTCGTAACATTGGCGGGGGCAACGATCCGTAATGTAACAAAGGGTGTAATCGGCGTTGCAGCGATTCAAGCGGTGGTCGTTTGGGTATTGTTGGTGCTGTTCGGGATTGGCTCGGCCGCCACGCTGGCGTTCATCTGCCTGATCCTCTCGATCATCCAGATTGGACCCGGCTTGGTTCTTTTGCCTGTTATCATCTACGCATGGAGTTCCATGTCCGGAGGTGCAGCTTTGATCTTCACCATACTGGCGATTCCCGTAACAATTATGGACAGCTTCCTGCGGCCCGTATTTATCTCAAAAGGCCTTGATACGCCCATGCTTGTGATCCTCATCGGGGTGCTAGGAGGCATGATGGCCTATGGCTTAATCGGCATTTTCATGGGCCCCGTTTTGTTTGCTGTCTTCTATGAGTTGTTCAAAGTCTGGATCGACGCCTCACCGGGCACCGAAAACGCCGCTGAAGGAGTGGCGAAATGAGGAAAACGATCTGGTCTACATTGGCTGTCATTCTCATCTTTCTCGTCTGGTATCTGGTCGCTGACCGCAAGACACCTTTCACCGGGAACGCCAGAGTAAAGGCCGTGGCGACCCAGATCGTTCCGCAGGTCACTGGGACGGTGACCGAGGTTCTTGTTGAAAACGGTCAGGTCGTTTCGGCAGGAGACGTTCTAGTTCGGATTGATGCCAGACCTTACGAAATTGATCGCGACAAAGCCGAAGCCGATCTCGAGGCAGCCACTCAGGAAGTGGGAGCGTCGTCAGCGGAAGTAAGCGGCGCGCAAGCCAAACTGGCAAGGGCGCAGAGTGATCTCGACACCATGCGTCTGCAGACGGAGCGTGTGTTTGCGCTTGAAAAGAAAGGGTTGATTGCCGTCTCAAAGGCCGATGATGCCCGAGGGCAACTGGCACAGTCCGAGGCGAATTTTGAGAACGCAAAAGCGGATCTTGAAAAGGCGAAGCAGCGGCTTGGTGTTGACGGGATTGATAACCCGAAAATCCAGCGCGCGTTGGCGGCCTTGGCGGATGCAGAACTGAACCTTGAATGGACTGAACTGCGTGCTCCGGCGACAGGTATAATCTCAAATCTGCTGATAGCCCCCGGAACGTATGCGAGATCCGGCCAAGATCTTCTGACATTTCTGGATGCAACCGACATTTGGATCGAGGCGTACTTTACCGAGAACAACTTGGGAAGAGCTTCGGTGGGGTCTCCGGTTGATGTAGTGTTGGATATGCATCCCGGTCAAATTGTTACGGGCGTCATTGAGAGCTTCAGTGCTGCTGTGTCTTTGAGTGGCGGTGATGAACCCGGAAAATTGGCTAGCCCACCAAGCACAAAGGGATTTTTGCGTGAGCCGGAAAGGTTCCCGGTCAGGATTATCTTGCCCGGCTATGAAGCTGGTAGTGCTGAAGATGATCTTCGTTTCCAACTGAACGGGCAGGCCGATGTGATTATGTATCTTAGTGACAACTCGTTGCTGAACCTCGTGGGCCGTACCTACATCCGCGTGGTATCAATTCTGTCCTATGCGTACTGAGGACCGGCGCTCTGTCACCCGGCTTGCGCTAGGTGTTACCGGTGTATTTACATTGGGCCTGTTTCTCGGGTGGCCACTCGCCGTCGTCGGGGCGGTTTTCACTGCCCTTTTTCTTCAAGCGCCTGCCGCTTTGCCTTTGGCAGCATTTGCTAAGCTGTTTGTCTTTTCAATTGGATTGATGTTCATTTCCTTCCTGGTCTCGTCAATCTTCTCGCCATATCCTCTTGTGTTCCTCATCCTCGTGGCCATTGGAATTATCCTGTCGTTCATTTGGTCAGTTTCTGGTGCCGGAGTATTGCCAGGTGTCATCGCCCTCATGGGGGCCGTGATGATTCCAAACCTGGTTCTGCAATCTCAGAATCTGGCTTTGGTGCTCGTGTATTGGATACCGTTGAACCTGCTTTTTGCAGGCTTCGTATCGACGCTGATGTTCGTGTTGATACCCGCTGAACCTCAAACGGCGGCTCAAAAGAAGGCAGCAACGTCGCCGGACTTCGACCCCCATCGCCGAATTGTCAGGATGTCGCTTGTAACAGTTCCGTTTGCTATGGCGTTCTTTATTTCCGGAGCGTCCGCATTGCTGGTTCTGTTTTTTGTCGCTCTGCTGAGCCAGCAACTTGCGGCTATGCCTGCCGCAGGCAAAACCGTTGCAAAAGCTATGCTGACGGCAAACCTTCTTGGGGCGGCAGTATCCATCATATGCTATGAAATAAACGTAATAGCTCCGGTTATTCTGACGCCCGTTCTGCTATGTTTTTTCTTCTGTCTGACCCTAGGAGCACTTGGAAAATCTCAAGTCCCGCTCGCAGCTGCCGCCGGCTCTGCTATTACAACGGCTCTGATTGTGTACGGTGGGTCTGTTGCACCATTTTCAGACGAGGCTGACGTCAAGAGCATCACTCGAGTATTACAAGTTGCTAGTGCCGCCTTCTTTGTAATTATCGCATATGTCGTTGTGGATGAATTCTGGCCGGAAAAAGAGCGCCACGCAACTCAATGAAGTTAGTTGCCAAGTGGTATGGTTCTGAATCAAGTAGAGTTCCCAGCTTGACCACTTTTATTTAATTCATCCGAGTCGAAAGACGTCTGCATTGTCCGGAGGCTGTGTGGAAACGCGCAGTATTCTGTCTGTTTCTGAGGATTTGAGTCTTGGCGCGGAGTTTTCCCCAGATTTCTCAGTTTCGGTTGCAAAACGACCTTAGTGGCTGTTTTGGCCCGTCCAGGTTGATGGGACCGGTGCGGCGGCTGGTTTTCCGGCCGTAGAAACCGCCTATGCCTTCATTGCGGCAATCAATGCGGGTGTTCCGATCAGGTTCATCACGCGGGTCGGCGCCTTTGGCCATAGGCGTTTCAGAGGCTATTGTGGTTCGAGTTTAGTTTATGGGCGGTTCGATACAGCCCGGAGGCGTCAAGTGCAGTGCCTGCGGGATCGCGCGACGGCTCTGATCACTTGGCGTCGGACGAAACCGACCACGCAAAATGAAATGATAGCTGCGGTTGAAGGCCCCGGAACAGGGGAAGCTGACCCCGATATTTCTCCGCTACGCAGACCAGGGGATGGACTGCGGCGGAGCGTGTTTCGTGGCGGTCGGGCTTAGGTCATGCCCAGCGCTTCTTTGTACATTTCGATAACGGCCTCTTGCTCGGCGATGTCATCCTTGTCCCTTTTTCTGAGGGAAATGATGCTGCGCAGGGCCTTTACGTCATAACCGCGCGACTTGCTTTCGGCGTAGACCTCTTTGATCTGGTCGGCGATGTCTTTCTTTTCCATCTCAAGGCGCTCGATACGTTCCACAAACTGGCGCAGCTCGCCCGCGGTGACCTTGTAATTTGCTTCTGCTTCTTCAGACATGCTCATCTTTTTTGTTCCCGGTTATGGACCTGCAACCAGAAGTGGACAGCCTGCTGTTGGCAGTGAACGGCGGTGGCCCGATCATCGGGGGCACCTTCGAAACGCGCCTGTCCCAGAGGCTGAAACCCTGGTGTGGAATGCCGGATACAGTGCTGCCGCCCGGGTCGCAAGCACCCATTGGGCCGGCGCACTTGTATGACCCCAACCGATCCGTTAAGCGCGTGATCAGGTCACGAGGATATGCGGGGAACCATGTTTGAATTCATCACCTGGGGCGGTGCGGCCCTGTCTGTGGCCGGGCTTGCCGGTCTGGTCTGGTGCATTCTTCGCGTGATGCGGGCGCGCAAGGCCGGTCTGTCGGATGACGAGCTGCGCGCTGTGGTTCAGGGGGTCCTGCCCTGGAACCTGGCCTCGCTGTTTCTGTCGGTGCTTGGATTGATGCTGGTCATCCTCGGGATATCCCTTGGATGACCATCCGGTTCACACCGGCAAGTTATCAAACTGCGCTTCAATCGCGTCTTCGCACAAGGCCGCATCCAGACGACGCAAGCGCGAAGGCACCTCCATCCCCTGCTGCCGCATTCGGTCAACAATCTTACTTACACTCGGCTGAAGCGCCAAACGCGTTTCCAGACCCGCGTTTACAAGCTTACGTTCAAGCTGCTCGGCTTCGGAATAAAGACCAGTCGGTGTCATAACCATCCTCCCAAGTGGCGCCAGTATCCCCAATATACGTAACGGGATTGCGACCCGCAGATAATATCGTAACCTTGTGCGGGAAATTGCCTGCCATGGTCGAAGTTTCGGCAATCTGACGCGGATAGGCTAAAGATTAAGCCAGGATTTCAGCGGTTGCTTTGACCGGCATCAAATTCAGGTTCGATATTGCATCACATTCCAATTCACATATATGATATGCGTGACCGAAACGGAGAAGATCATGACACCGAAAGTGAAAGCGTTTTTTGACGAGCAGACCTTCACGGTTTCCTATGTGGTTCATGAACCTCAGGGGCGGGCCTGCGCCATCATCGACAGCGTGCTGGATTTCGACCATGCCTCGGGGCGGACGTCGACAACCTCGGCGGACAAGATCATCGATTTTGTGCGCGCGCAGGACCTTAAGGTCGAGTGGATTCTGGAAAGCCATGTCCATGCCGATCACCTGTCGGCGGCCCCCTATCTGCAACAGGAGCTGGGCGGCAAGATCGGGATTGGCGATCAGATCGTCACCGTGCAGGACACGTTCGGCAAGGTTTTCAACGAAGGAACCGAGTTTCAGCGCGATGGCAGCCAGTTTGATGCGCTGTTCAAGGAAGGCGACAGTTTTCACATCGGCCAGATGCGGGGCGACGTGCTGCATACGCCGGGTCACACACCGGCTTGCATGACCTATGTGATTGGCGACGCCGCATTTGTCGGTGACACACTGTTCATGCCCGATTTTGGTACCGCACGTTGTGATTTCCCCGGAGGATCGTCGGCTACGCTGTTCCAGTCGATCCAGAAGATACTGTCGCTGCCGGACAACACCCGCATCTATGTCGGGCATGATTACAAGGCTCCGGGCCGCGACGAATACGCGTGGGAGACAACGGTAGGTGAACAAAAGGCGCTAAACGTCCATATCGGACAGGGGCGCAGCATCGAAGAATTCGTGGAAATGCGCGACGCGCGGGACGCCACGCTGGCCATGCCGCGGCTGATCCTGCCGTCTTTGCAGGTTAACATGCGGGCCGGTCAGATGCCCCCGGCGGATGAACAGGGCGATGTTTTCCTGAAATTGCCGGTCAACAAGCTGTGAAGCGGGAACAACAAATCACAAAGGGAATTCCCACATGAATATAGAGTGGATCTGGGGGCTGTGCGGCGGTCTGGTGATCGGTCTGGCCGGGGCGGTTTACCTGCTGGGCAATGGCAGGATCATGGGCGCAAGCGGCATTCTGGGCGGCCTTGTCGATGGCAGCGCCAAGGGGAGCATGGCCGAAAAGCTGGCCTTTATTGCGGGGCTTGTCGGAATGCCCCTTCTTCTGCGCCCGTTGATCCTGCCCGAGGCTCAGACGCATCTTACCAGCAATCTGGGTGTTGTCATTCTGGCCGGGCTGCTGGTCGGTATCGGTACACGGATCGCCAATGGCTGTACCTCGGGGCACGGGGTGTGCGGGATCTCTCGGTTCTCGCTGCGCGGCATCGTGGCCACCGTTTTCTATATCCTTGCCGGGGGCGTGACCCTTGTGCTGCTGCGTCATGTGATGGGAGTGATCTGATGCGTCTTATCATTGCGTTGATCGCCGGATCACTGTTCGGTGCCGGGTTGCTGATTTCGGGCATGACGGACACCACAAAAGTTCAGGGCTGGCTGGATGTGTTTGGCAACTGGGATCCGACGCTGGCCTTTGTGATGGCCGGTGCCATTCTGCCGATGCTTGTGGCATGGCGGATGACTACAGGTCGCCAAAACGCCCTGACCGGCGGAGCCTTTCCACCCCCTGCCAAGCCCGAGGTTGATCGCAGGCTGATCGTGGGTTCGGTTCTGTTCGGGATGGGCTGGGGATTGGCCGGGCTGTGCCCCGGACCGGCAATGGCCTCGCTGAGCTATGGCGGGCTGGGCGGGCTGGTCTTTCTGGTTGCAATGGCGGCTGGGATGTTCGTGGCACCACCGCTGGGCGCGCAGCTGGACAGGGCGGCAAACGCGGCCTAAGGAATTGGCATGGAGATTCGTCAGATTACCCCCCGCTATGCTGTCTCGCCGCAGATCACGGTCGAGGATGTTCCGGCCATCGCCGAGGCTGGCTTTGCCAAGGTGATCTGCAACCGGCCCAATGCCGAAGTTCCCCCGGCCATGCAATCCGATGCGATCGGCGAAGCGGTGCGGGCCGCCGGTATGGAATATGAGGTGCTGGAGCTGACCCACCAGACGATGACACCTGAGAACGTGAAGCGGCAGCGCGACATGGCGGAAAACGGCAGAGGCCCTGTTCTGGCCTATTGTGCCTCGGGCACGCGGTGTTCGGTTGTCTGGGCCCTGGGCCAGTGCGACCACATGAGCACGGACGACATCCTGAGTGCGACTGGCAAAGCCGGGTATCAGCTGGACAATCTGCGCCCCATGCTGGACCAGATGCGCGACAATGGCGGCTAAGTGCCCCTTAACCTAGCTGGCGGACTCCGGGGGCGCCAGCCCCGCCAGCTGCGTGATTTCCGCGACCATCCGTTCTGAATCGTTCACGATCAGATCGCTATCTGTCAGATCTGACACCCCGGCCGGGACGGTCTGGGCGTGCGCATCATGCACAGCCGGTTCAACCGGGTGATCTTGCGGTGGTGTTCCACTTTTGCTGGCGATGAAGTCCTGCGCGTCAGAACCAGTCAGGGCTGGCAATGCAGCGGTTTCATTCAACCGCACGGCCCGGAGACCACCGCATTGCCCAAGGCGACCGATACCGGCGCGCGTTCGGTCGATCGTCAGAACCTCGGTCCGGTCCAGACGCGCCCCGCGCAACGGCAGAATGTCCCCGATCCGCATTCCGGATAGTTCGGACAGCGGCAGCGACATGCGGCACAGCGCGGCGGTCAGTTCCGCCCGCATCACGCCTGAACACTGATCCATACGCAGGTCAGCCTTTTCCCCGGTATCTTCTGCCACATCCGGGACGGCAGGATGTTCCGGCAGAAAGACCGAGATGCGACCCTGCTGCTCTCCGTTCGCCAGATCGACGGTCAGTTCGAAAATGCGGTACACCTCTTCCGTCATCGCCAGCGACAGGGTGCGCAAATCCTTGGCGCGCGAGGTAAATTCCAGCCCTTCAAGGCAAATCTGATCGCTTGAGGCGTCGAACAAAGCGGCGGAACCGGCCAACGCGGCTTCGATCAAGGGAGCCACGATGGCGGCGTCCGTATCCGTGAACGTGCGTGCGCCGGGGTCACCGGGCAGAACCTGACCAATGGTCTGGGCCTGAACAATGGCCGAGACCACATTCGGGTTCAGACAGGCCGCGGCGCGGCCTTCAGGGCCGTCAAACACCAGCAGCAGCCAATCCTGCCCCGCCGCGTCCCCCGGCACGTCCTGCGACTGGCTGGATTGTTTTGCCCCGATAACCGCCAGCGGCAGGTTCAGCCGGTCGCCCGCAGCCCGCGCGAACCCAAGGCGCAGCGCCCGCAGAACCGAACGCGGGCGATCCCCCAGATCCTTTTGTCCGACGGACAGTTTGCGCGCCAACGCGGCATTGACATCTTGTGACATGACGCCCGATCACCAATTGTTCCAGCACCTGGCAACCGGTTTACACCCGCGGGCGTTACCAAGTCCTTTATGGCCGCGTCACTGCGCCGCCTGCTGATAGGCCTGTGGCAGGCTGATCCGGAAGGCCGCGCCGCCCTGCCCCGGCAGATAGGTGATCTCTCCCCCCAGCCGCTGCATGATTTCGCGGCAGATGGCCAGACCAAGCCCCGCTCCGCCAGCCTTGTCGCCGCCCACGCGGGCAAATTTTTCAAACACCATCGAGCGCGCACCCGGTGGGATGCCGCTGCCATTGTCGATGAAGTCGACGATGACCCGCCCGCCGACATCATGGGCGGAAATGACCAGCACCGGATCGTCCGCGTCACAGTATTTCTGCGCGTTCGAGATCAGGTTGATGAACACCTGCCCCAACCGATCCAGATCCGTATGCAGAAAGATACGTTCGGCCGTGCGGGTCCGGCGGACGGTGATCTTTCGGTCCGCCCCGGCCAGAGCGCTGGGCACGGCGCGGTCCAGAACCGAGCGCAGGCTGTCATCACTGAGATTGAGGCTGACCTGCCCGTTTTCAAGCACGCTCAGATCCAGCAGATCATCGAGCAGCCGGGTCAGGCGCAGGGCTTCGTCATGAATGATCGCGGCATAGCGGGTCTGCTCCTGGCGGCTGAGGCCATCGGTGTCGCGCATGATTTCCGAAAACGCCCGGATCGAGGTCATCGGCGTGCGCAATTCATGACTGACCTGACTCAGAAAGCTGTCCTTCTGTTCGGAAATCTGGGTGAGCTTGGCGTTAGCCTCGCGCAGCTGGCGTGCGGTTCGGCTGAGTTCGGAGGACTTTTCCTCGAGCTGGCCGGAATATTCCAGCAACTGCGCGGATTCGTCGGCCACGGCCAGCAGATCCTCGACCGAGACCGACGATCCGCCCACGATCTGGCCGATCATCGCATGGGCCATGGCCGCGCCGACCGAGCCGCTGAGCTCGCGTTCCAGACGGTTGAGAAAGCCCGGCGTCGGTTCCGGCAGGTGCGAACGGCCACCCTGTTTTTGCGCCTCGGCCTGAAAGAATTCCTGTGTGGGGCCGGTGCCCAGAATGCGCTGCGTCATGATCATCAGGTCTTCGCTTTGCGCCACTGACCCGGACCAACCGCGCGGCGCGACCGAGTGATCGAAGACGTTGACGAACTGCGCCCCTTGCAACCGTTCCAACGGGCTGGGAAAGCTGAGCAGGGACGCGACGCAGAAGGCAAGCGTGTTCAGGGACAAGGACCACATCACCGTATGCACCATCGGATCGATCCCCTCGATCCCGAACAGGGCATGAGGGCGCAGCCAGCCGAGACCGAACAAGCCGTTTTGCAGCACGGTTTCGGGCATCCACGCCCCGCCCATTCCCGGCAGCAGCAGGGTGTAAATCCACAGCACAAAGCCGACGGTCAGCCCGATCAGCGCCCCGGTCCGGGTCGCCCTGCGCCAGAACAGCCCCCCGACCAACGCTGGCAGAATCTGCGAGATACCGGCAAAGGCGATCAACCCGATCGAGGCCAGCGCCGCACCGCCACCGGACAGCCGGTAGTAGAAAAAGCCCAGCGCAATGATGGCGGCAATGGAAACTCGGCGTGCCATAAGAACAATGTTGCGCACATCGCCCGATACCGAGCCGGTGCCTTCCTGCGTGTTCAGCCAGATGGGCATGACCACATGGTTCGACACCATTGTCGACAGGGCCATCGCACTGACGATGACCATCGAGGTTGCCGAGGAAAACCCGCCGATGAAGGACAGCATTGCCAGCCAGTCATTGCCTTGGGACAGCGGCACGGTCAGCACGAACAGGTCCGGGTTGGCACCCTGGGGCAGCAGGTCGAGACCGACTACGGCGATGGGCACGACAAACAGGCTCATGAACAGCAGGTAGAGCGGGAAGGCCCAGGCAGCGGTTCTGAGATGGCCTTCGTCATCGTTTTCCACCACCATCACCTGAAACATCCGGGGCAGGCAGATAAAGGCGGCGGCGGACAGAAAGATGAACGTCGTCCAACGCCCGGCATCGACGTTCCACTGGCCGATTTCCGAGGCGTCGATCCGGTCCATCATCGGGCCAATGCCGCCCGCGATCCCCCACACCACGAAAACGCCCACGGCGATCAGCGCAAACAGTTTGACAACGGCCTCGACCGCGATGGCCGTGACCACGCCATGGTGACGTTCGTTCACGTCCAGATTGCGGGTGCCGAACAGGATGGCAAACACGGCCAGACCAGCCGCGACCCAAAACACGCTGGACCCTTCGCGGTAGAGGCCTGACGGGTCAGCCTCGGCAAAGATCGAGAAGGACAGGGTAATCGACTGCAGTTGCAGTGCGATATAGGGCGTGCCGCCTAGCACCGCCAGAATGGTCACGCAGACCGCCAGCGTGTTCGACTTGCCATACCGGGACGACAGCAGGTCGGCGATCGAGGTGACCCGCTGGCTGCGCCCGACGCGCACCAGCTTGCGCAGCCCCCACCACCAGCCGACCATCACCAGCGTCGGACCGAGGTAGATGGTGACAAACTCCAGCCCCGACCGCGCGGCGTTGCCCACCGCGCCATAAAACGTCCAGGCAGTGCAATAGATCGACAGGGACAAAGTGTAGATCACGGGCGAACGCAACCATTTGCCACGCCCGGCCGCAGCCATGCGATCCGCGGCGAAGGCCACCGCGAACAGGAACACGACATAGCCAAGGCAAACCAGAATCAGAATATTTATGGTGGCCATCACTCAGCGCCCGTGTCCGATCCTTCACGCGCGGCCATGCGGCGGGCGGCCAGCCCAAAGACAAACCCGGCCAGGATCAGCGCGCCCCAGCAGAGGAATATGTAATACATCGCCGAGGACAAGGGCACCGCCGCATCCCCGCCAGACCGATCCGGCCACAATAACGGAAGCGCCAGTAGAGCCGCGCCCAGAAAGGGCAAAATCCGGGCGGCATCCGTCAACCTGTGACGACGATAGCTTTGACGTTCCAGAAAAAGCGAAGGGCGTGCGCCCGGTGGTTTGGTCTTGTTGCCCTCGCCGGACATCAAATGCGCGTCGCCTGCGCGTGAAGGTCACGCACGGCCGTCAGAACTTCGGCATTGGAAAACGGTTTGGTCATGAAGCGGCTGACGCCTGCGTTTTCGGCCATTTCCCGGTCGCGCGACTGACCCCGTGCGGTCAGCATCAGAACCGGCAAGCCTGCCAGTTCCTCCATTTTTCTGAGTTCCCGAAGGATATCCATACCGTTCTTGCCCGGCAGCATGACATCCAGAATGACCAGATCGGGCTGCGCCCCCTGGATCACCTGAACCGCATCCGTTCCATCGCCATGCGTTTCGACCTGCCATCCCTCGCGCGACAGCAGGAACCGGATAGCCTCGGCGATGTTCGGTTCGTCCTCAATCAGCAGAACCTTTCGGCTCATATGTTCAATTCCTCCCATAACCGGCCTTCCATCCCGGGACCGGTTCCCGCCAGATTAAGCGGTCTGTCATGAACGTGTCAAAAACCTTCGCTCAAAATCGACGGCTCGCGCCGGGCTTTGCAATCGCGGTTTGGGCAGACACGGCAATTCGGCCCGACCTGAGTGACCGGCACCCCGTCTGACGGGTCCCTGACCGGGCGCACCACCATGACCGAGCGATAGGCCGGATCCTGATCGTATCCCGACACTGCATGCGGCCAGGCATAGGCAACGCAGTCGAACAGGGCCGAGGACCTGCCGGTCAGGACGACCTGCTTGCGCACCGGCACCAGCGGACGGCTGAGGGCTGTGAACAGCGGCCAAAGTGGGCAGACATCGCCATGCCGGGGCAAGGTAAACCCCTGAATCGGTTTGAGAAACAGGATACTTCCGGACGCGTCGCACAGCACCATGCCAACCGGTTGTGACAGGATGCCATCCGGCAGAAAAGCCAGCCGCCTGAGGACGGTGGCAAAATCAACCGAGAACCGCTGCGCCAGTTCGATGGGGTTCGGATCACCCTGTTGAACAACCGCTTTGACGGCCTCCAGCGGCAGGGCCTGCGCGTCTGCGCGATAGATTCTGAGAACTTCGCGCGCGACGGTGCGCGCCGCCGAGGTATTGAGCCCGCTCAGGTCAACCGCGTCCACATCGCCACCGTCTTCCAGTTCGGAAATCGTGTAGCCGCGGGTTTCAAAGAAGGCTTCGACCTCTTCCAGGGGAACGGCACGTGGATCAACCGCCGAGTCGCTTTCGTCGAGGAAGGTCACCAGCGCCTTGGAACTGCCTGCCAGCCGTTCGGCATCCTGATGCAGGTTCTTGTGGAAACGCTCGCGCCATTCGGCCTCGATATCTTGCGTATCCGCAAGGATCGCGGCGGTCGAGCGTATCGCGGCGGCGGTTGACAGAACCTCGTGCATCGACGCGGCCAGTTGCGGGTCGTGCGTAAGGCGGTCGGACAGGGTTTCGACGTTCCGCTCCAAAGACACGACACGGCGATGCATCTGCGCCAGAACACCGGCCCAGCCGGGAAAACGACCGGCAAACTCCTCAAGCCCGTCAACCTCGGCCTGTTGCCCGACCGCTTCCTCGGCCGCTTCACGTAGGGCGGAAACCAGAGTTGCCTCGATCCCTTGTGTCAGGACCGAAGGTTCAACGCCCAGCGCCGCCGCAATATCGACCAGCAACTTGCCCCCGATCCTGCGGCGATTATGTTCGATCAGGTTCAGATAAGACGCCGATACGCCGGCCTGCCGCGCCAGTTCGGCCTGCCGCAGCCCGGCAATCTGGCGTCTTTCGCGAATGCGGCTGCCTGTCAACGTGTCGCGCATGTCTACTTTCCCTGAATTCAGATCTGGCGGAATTCACATTCGTTTTCAGATTATAACATCTGTTTCTGTAGGTTAATCATTTCTTTTCAACCGGCATTTACAACTTTCACAAACTGGCGCAGACCACAGCATCTGTTTCGGGCGTCAATCTGGCGCAAGACATCGCATCCCCCCTTCATTTCCGCGCGCTTTCCCGGCACCATACACGCATGAGCGACCCCGCCTTTGAATATGCGCCGATCGGGCTTGTTGAGCTGGAAAACCGGATCATCCGGCGCTGCAACCTGCAATTTGCCCGCACCTTTGGCGGAGAAGAAAACGACTATCGCAACATGCCACTGCTGCACCTTTACCCTTCGGTCGCTGATTGGGAGAGGATCGGTGAGCGCAGCCTGCAGGTGATGCGCGGCACCGGGTATTACACGGATGAGCGCGTCATGCGCCGCCGCAGCGGGGACCTGTTCTGGTGCCGCGCCCGGGGCCGGTCGCTGACGCCGGACGATCCGTTCCGCCACGGCATCTGGAGCTTTTCCGACATATCCGAGGAACGACCGCTGGTTGAACTGACCATCCGTGAACGCGAAGTGGCCATCCTGTCCTGCCGTGGCCTGTCGGCCAAGGAGATCGGAGCAGAGCTGGGACTGAGTTATCGCACAATCGAAGCTTACCGCGCCCGTTTGCTTGAAAAATTCGGCGCGCGAAAGCTGTCTGAACTGGTCGCCAAATTATCGGGGATGCCCCTGTGAGCTGTCCGACCCTTTAAATTACGCGTGAAACGCATGCCAGATGGTGCGAGTCGGCGCTTTTCATGCACCGCCGCTTAGCCTATAACCCTGCGTAATTTGATCAGAGCCCGCAAGAAACAGACGGGCCAAAGGGGAACCGTCGAGGATACTCATGACAGACACTAAACACGAAGCGGATGTGGCATTCATCAAGGCTCTGGCCGAGTTGCTGCGCGAAAACGATCTGACCGAGTTGCAGGTCAAACGCGAATATGGCGAAGAAGACAGTCTGAACGTGCGCGTCAGCCGTATGACACAGACCGTGGCCGCTCCGGTTCAGATGGCTGTTCCTGCAGCAGCGCCCGCCCCCGTAGCGGCACCGGCTGCGGCCCCCGCGGCGGCCCCTGCTGCCGCCGAAGATCCGGCCAGCCATCCGGGCGCTGTCACCTCGCCTATGGTGGGCACGGTCTATATGCAGCCGGAACCCGGAGCGCCCGCTTTCATTTCCGTCGGCGCGACAGTGTCCGAAGGCGACACGCTGCTGATCGTCGAAGCGATGAAGACCATGAACCACATCCACGCCCCCAAATCAGGCACCATCAAGCGCGTGCTGGTGGGCGATGGCGACGCTGTTGAGTTCGGCACCCCTCTGGTCATCATCGAGTAAGGCGGGCCCATGTTCGACAAGATCCTGATAGCCAACCGAGGCGAGATCGCCCTGCGCGTCATCCGCGCCGCACGCGAGATGGGGATAAAGACGGTTGCCGTCCACTCCACCGCCGACAGCGACGCGATGCATGTGCGCATGGCGGACGAATCGGTGTGCATCGGCCCCCCGCCCAGCCCGCAAAGCTATCTGTCGGTGCCCGCCATCATCTCGGCCTGTGAGATTACCGGCGCGCAGGCGATCCATCCCGGCTATGGCTTTTTGTCCGAAAACGCCGAGTTCGTGCAGATCGTCGAAGATCATGGCATCACGTTCATCGGTCCCACCGCGGAACATATCCGCGTCATGGGCGACAAGATCACCGCCAAGGACACAATGAAGGCGCTGGGTGTGCCTTGTGTTCCCGGCTCGGACGGTGGCGTTCCCACGCTGGCCGACGCCAAACGCATCGGTGAGGAATTCGGCTATCCCGTCATCATCAAAGCCACCGCTGGCGGCGGAGGGCGCGGCATGAAAGTCGCGATGAACGCGGACGAGATGGAAAGCGCCTTTATGACCGCACGCGCCGAAGGCAAGGCCGCCTTTGGCAATGACGAGGTCTATATCGAGAAATACCTGACCACGCCGCGCCATATCGAGATTCAGGTCTTTGGCGACGGCAAGGGCAATGCGGTGCATCTGGGCGAGCGCGATTGTTCGTTGCAGCGCCGTCACCAGAAGGTCTTTGAAGAGGCCCCCGGCCCCTGCATCACCGCCGAAGAGCGTGCCCGGATCGGCAAGATCTGCGCCGACGCGGTGGCCAAGATCAACTATATCGGCGCGGGCACCATCGAGTTCCTGTATGAAAAGGGCGAGTTCTATTTCATCGAGATGAACACCCGCCTGCAGGTGGAACACCCGGTGACCGAGGGCATCTTTGACGTCGATCTGGTGCGCGAACAAATTCTTGTTGCCGCAGGTGAGCCGATGTCATTCGGTCAGGACGATCTGAAGATCAACGGTCACGCCATCGAGGTCCGGATCAACGCAGAGAAGCTGCCGAAGTTTTCGCCCTGCCCGGGCAAGATCACGGCCTATCACGCGCCGGGCGGTCTGGGCGTGCGGATGGATTCGGCGCTTTATGACGGCTATTCGATCCCGCCTTATTACGACTCGCTGATTGCCAAGCTGATCGTGCACGGCCGCGACCGCAACGAAGCGCTGGCGCGCCTGAAGCGGGCTTTGGGAGAGCTGATCGTAGACGGCATCGACACCACCGTGCCCCTGTTCCACGCTCTGTTGCAGGAGCCCGATCTGCACAGCGGCGCGTACAACATCCACTGGCTGGAGCGCTGGCTTGCGGAGAACATGGAAAAATAAGGTCCAGGTACCAGAGGGCCCGCGCCCTCTGGTCGCCCTATCACCGGCATGAGCCTGACCCCCGAACTGCTGTTGCACGGGTATTCCATCGGTATTTTCCCGATGGCCGAACACCGCGACGATCCTGAACTGTTCTGGGTTGACCCCAAGTTTCGCGGGATATTTCCGCTGGACGGGTTCCACATCTCGCGCAGTCTGGCCCGCCGCATCCGGAACTGCGGGTTCGGGATTTCAATCAACCGGGATTTTTCCGGCGTCGTCGACGGGTGCGCTGACCGGTCCGACACCTGGATCAACGCGGAACTGCACGCCCTTTATCGCCAGCTGCATCAATCAGGCCATGCGCATTCACTGGAAGTCTGGGACGGAGCGGCGCTGGTGGGCGGCGTATATGGCGTGACGCTGGGGGCCGCGTTCTTTGGCGAAAGCATGTTTTCGCGTCGCACGGATGCCTCGAAAATCGCGCTCGCCTATCTTGTGGACCGGCTGCGGCAAACCGGCTTTCACCTGTTTGACACGCAGTTCCTGACCGCGCATCTGGCGTCCCTTGGGGCGATCGAAATCCCGCGTGGTGCTTACAAGAAAGAACTGGAAGAAGCCCTGAACCAGAGCGCCGACTTTGCCGCGCCGATCACTCAGTCCGCAGAAGGCGTGATACAGCGGATGACCCAAACGTCATACCGCGCGTGATCCAGCGCATTCAGCGCCGGAGAGGTCGCGATCATCCAGCCGTCAAACAGCTGATCCGCCTTGCCCGTTTCCCAAATGGTCAGATAGGCGAAGGCATCGCCTGTCGGGTTGTCCACCGGATACCGGCAATCCCCCAGCGCCACATCCAGCCCGAACACAGGTTCGGTCTGACCTGTCTGCAATTCGATATCAACCGTCTGGCCACTAACTTTGTCGAGCCCCCGCAGCATGGCGCCGGGGCCAGAGTTGACTTTCTGCTGCGCGGCGGCACCGGTTCCAGCCAGCAACAGGGCAATCAGGGCGGCGCGCATCATTCGCCGCCATCTCCAGCCACGAACTTGACCAGCAGCGAGATCAGGCTGACCGCACCCTGGGTATCCTGAATCTCATCTCCGGGTTCAAAAAAGAAGGGCGAACCGCCAGGCATAACTTCGACAAAGTTTCCACCCAGCAGCCCTTCGGACGAGATCACGATGGCGCTGTCATCGGGCACAAGAACGCCTTCCGCAACAGAGAAAGTCGTGTCAGCACGATAAGTATCCGGGTTCAGCTTGACCCCGGTAACAGTGCCGATTTTCACACCAGCAAGACGGACATCGGTGCCGACGCCCACCCCTTCCAGCGACCGGAACGAGGCGCCCAACTCATAGCCCGCAGCAGCTTGCGACAGGCCGGTCGATTGGCTGGCATAGACGCCAAACGCGATGGCACCGGCCAATACGACGCCTCCGACAAGAACTTCGGTCCAGTTATGGGTCGACATCTTCGCCTCGTTTATTCCGGGCTCCAGGCCTCGTAATCCCTGCGCTCAACCGGCTTGGCCCGCCGCAGCGACCCGGCAGGCGCATAGGCCAGTGCCGTGCCTGTCAGGTTCTCCTGATGCGGTTTTTCCCAGGCTTTGTGCGGCAGCGGCTTGTCGGTCGGGGGTTCATCCCAGGTGCGATGCATCCAGCCGTGCCATTCCGGGTCAATCCGGCTGGCTTCGGCCTCGCCATTGAAAATCACCCAGCGCCTGCTGTCGTCGGCGGTGCGATAAAACACATTGCCTTCATTGTCTTCGCCCACTTTCACACCCTTGCGCGCCGTATAAAGCTGCGTGTTCAGTGTTGACCCGTTCCACCAGGTCACGGCTCGTAAAAGACTGTTCAGGATTCCCATCGGCTGCCTCCGGCATTTCGGTCGAGAGAAGGTATGGACCAAAGGCTCGCCAAGGTCCAGTGCCCCTTGGGCTTCCAGTGTTACTCCGGCAGGAAGGCGGTCACTTCGATCTCGATCCGGTACTTCGGATCAATCAAACCGCATTCGATCATCGTCACGGCCGGTGGATTGGCGCCAAACGTCTCGGCCAGAACCGGCCAGCACGGCGCGAACTCATTGCGATCCGGCAACATGTAGGTGACCCGAACCACATCTTCGAAACCCGCGCCTGCCTCAGCCAGCGCCTTATCTATGACATCCAGCGCAGACCGGCATTGCGCCACCACGTCGTCGCCCTGCCCGACGGTCCCGGCGACATGAACCCAGCCACCCGCAACCACCGCGCGGCAATAGCCGACTTTCGCCTCAAACTCACCGCCCGAAGAAATGCGTTTCACAGTCATAACCTGTCACCTTTGTCGTTCGAAAACTTGCTTAAGCTCCCGCCGCCTGACCGCGCATGCCTTCGCGTGCGAGCGACGGATCCCCAGCTTCATCTGGCTATAAATATCCCGGGGGAGATGCCCGAAGGGCGGCGGGGGCAGAGCCCCCTGAACCGGTTCAACTGAAGTCCCACCGTCGCGGCAAAAAGCCCGGCCTCAACCCGCCGAGGCCGATTCCTTGGCCGCATCGGCATAGATGAACAGCGGCTGCGCGTCGGACATCACCGCCTCTTCGTTCACCACAACCTCGCTGACATTTTTCATGCCCGGCAGTTCGAACATGGTGTCCAGCAGGATATCCTCGAGAATAGATCGCAGGCCGCGTGCACCGGTCTTGCGCTCGATGGCCTTCTTGGCAATTGCCTTCAGCGCGTCATCGGTGAAGCCCAACTCAACATCTTCCAGCTCAAACAGGCGCTGGTATTGCTTGACCAAGGCGTTCTTTGGCTTGGTCAGGATGGTGACCAGCGCTTCTTCGTCCAGATCCTCAAGCGTTGCCAGAACCGGCAGACGGCCCACGAATTCGGGGATCAGGCCGAATTTCAGCAGATCTTCGGGTTCCAGATCCTTGAAGATCTCACCCACGCCGCGCTCGTCATTGTCACGCACATCGGCACCAAAGCCCATGGCCGAGCCCTTGCCGCGTTGTGCAATGATCCTGTCCAGACCCGCAAAAGCACCGCCACAGATGAACAGGATATTCGTGGTGTCCACCTGCAGGAACTCCTGCTGCGGGTGTTTGCGGCCGCCCTGCGGCGGAACGCTGGCCACGGTGCCTTCCATCAGTTTCAGCAGAGCCTGCTGCACGCCCTCACCGGACACGTCGCGCGTGATCGACGGATTCTCGGATTTGCGGGTGATCTTGTCGACTTCGTCGATATAGACGATGCCGCGCTGCGCGCGTTCGACATTGTATTCGCTGGCCTGCAACAGCTTGAGAATGATGTTTTCAACATCCTCGCCCACGTAACCGGCTTCGGTCAGCGTGGTGGCATCGGCCATGGTAAAGGGAACATCCAGTATCCGGGCCAGTGTCTGCGCAAGCAGCGTCTTGCCACAGCCGGTGGGGCCGATCAGCAGAATATTGGATTTCGCCAGTTCGATATCATTGCCCGCCTTCTGGGCGTGGTTCAGACGTTTGTAGTGGTTGTGGACCGCAACCGACAGGACGCGTTTTGCGGTGGACTGGCCGATCACGTAATCGTCCAGCACCTCACAGATATCCTTGGGCGTCGGAACGCCGTCCGAAGACTTCAGCCCGCTGGCTTTGGTCTCTTCGCGGATGATGTCCATGCAAAGTTCGACACATTCATCACAGATGAAAACGGTCGGGCCTGCGATCAGCTTACGCACCTCATGCTGGCTTTTGCCGCAGAAGCTGCAGTAGAGCGTGTTTTTCCCGTCACCGCCTGAATTCGTCGCCATGATCTACCTTTCGGGCCTCATCCCAGCACCCCCGGCGGGGATGCGTTTTCGCCTGTTCGTGCAGCTTAGGCCAGCGTTTTGGCCGCTACAATCTCAAAATGGTTCCTGCGCCGGTGACGCAGGCTCCGGAACTCAGACCTCATCCGCGTCCGTTTTTGCGCGGTTTTCCACGATCTCGTCGATGTGGCCCCATTCCTTGGCCTCTTCCGGGCTCATGAAATTGTCACGGTCCAGCGCTTTTTCAACTGCTTTTTTCGTCTGCCCGGTATGACGTACATAGATATCATAAAGGCGATCCTTGAGTTTTTGCGTCTCGGCCGCGTGGATCATGATATCACTGGCCTGGCCCTGATATCCGCCGCTGGGCTGGTGCACCATGATCCGGCTGTTGGGCAGCGAAAAGCGCATCCCTTTCTCGCCACCGGCCAGCAGAACCGATCCCATCGAGGCGGCCTGACCGATCACCAAAGTGGAACATTTCGGCTTGATATACTGCATTGTATCGTAAATCGACAAACCGCTGGTCACAACGCCACCGGGCGAGTTGATGTAGATCGAGATTTCCTTTTTGGGGTTTTCCGCTTCAAGGTGCAGCAGCTGGGCCACGATCAGATGGCTCATGCCATCGTGTATCGGGCCGTTGATGAAAATGATCCGCTCTTTCAGCAGGCGGGAGAAAATATCGTAAGCGCGCTCGCCCCGGCTGGTCTGCTCAACGACCATGGGGACAAGCGTATTCATGTAGGTATCTACGGGATCGAACATTCGCAACCTGCCTGTTTTGCTGTGGATCGGGACATTATCCCAACAAGTGTTACCTGAGTCTTAGTGTTGGCTCCGGGGGGCTGCAAGGGGGTGTCGGTGAGAACACAGAACGAATGTGGACCAACGCCAATAAGAATGCCACACCTGCCGCTGCCTCGCAGTACCACCACATCCGTGATTGCGCCCTGCACAAGGGGCTGCGGGAAAAACGGCTGCGGGTTCCCCTTTTCTGATCACGGTTTTTTGATTCATACATATAGCAATAATTGATCGAAACATGTACTGAAGGGGCTCGCAGGCGACGAGCTTTACGTAACGGAAACTACGCCCGGTCAACGGGTTCACAAGGAACACATTCGATGGCACTTCCACAGCTGTCCCAGGACATGTCGCAACACGACCTGGATCGTATGGTCGATAATGCGACACGCGCGTCCAACTTCCTCAAAGCAATCAGTCACGAAGGCCGGCTGATGATCCTGTGCCACCTGGTGTCCGGTGAGAAATCTGTCACCGAGTTGGAAGAGCTGTTGTCCGCCAGACAAGCCGCTGTTTCGCAACAGCTTTCCCGCCTGCGTCTGGAGGGGCTTGTGATACCGCGCAGAGAGGGCAAAACCATCTTCTACCAGTTGGCCGATGACCGCCCGCGCCGGATGCTTGAAGTGGTGTACGAGCTGTTCTGCGGTGAGGACAAAGGCTAGCTCTGGCTTGGTGTCGAGAAAGGTGCTACCGAATCCGTATCGAGCACTGAGGAGACACACATGATCCGCGTAATTCTGATTGGCCTGAGCCTGTTTGCACTCACCGCCTGCGAAACCGCCAAAGGCGCGGGTAAAGATATCGAAAAGGCCGGGGATGCAATCCAGAACGCAGCTTCGGACGTGCAGGAAAGCCTGTAAACGCGCTTATCTTGCGGGCGAGCCGGACATTAACGCAATATATGGTTGAAGATTGCGCCCACACGCAGTAGTCTAGCCCTACAGGTGCATAGACGCGGCATTGCATATCTGACACTAAATCGGGGCTCTTTCGCGCACGCAGAAGAGCCCCGTTCCCGTTCGGCAGGGGTGAGTGGTAGCCTGTATGAAACCGAATTTCGGCATAAGAAAAGGCGTCAGGTGCGCAGACGCGGTCTTTGCATGTACCCTTACGGATACGCCCTGACGCCTTACCGGGTCGACGCACCCCGAGGAGCACTCCGATCCAGTCGCCCCAGCCCCCTGAGAGACTGCAGCCGCCGCTTTGTCCCCTAAGGTCCATCGCGACATGCATTGGCCGTTTGAGAAGATGGCCACCCGACCTGGGTCCGAGACCCATATCTGGCTGATCACCAACCGGTAAGCCTTTGCAGTTAAATGCAAATCCTAAGATCCGCCTTCCTCTGCTCAGACCCCCTTGGCCTTTGCGTCCCGCCCCGGTTCCGAAGACCCTGTGCGGTGAGATGACTGTTGCACCACGCCCTGCATCCGACAAGAAAATAGCACTGCAGCATGAAAATTAGACGGGGATAAGATGTTGATATCCGGCGGGAGAGTTTTGTGGATAACCCGAGAATCCCCGATCCCGTGAAGGGTTGAGGGCGGAAAAAACCGGACGTGACCCCGGCGCCCGAAATTCCTGCGATGCTGCGGGTGCAAAACGCTCCGCGCGGCCCGTTAGGCCAAAATTGTGCGATTTGTACAACGCTCGGACCTCCAATCTTACGAATCGTACAGACGGAGATTCGCCGATGCGCTGCACCATTTCCTATGCCCGCGCCCATCTGGGGCCGCTGATCACCCGCGCCCAGGACCCGCGTGAGGTGATCATCCTGACCCGGCACGGCAAGCCGCTGGCCGCGCTGGTCTCGATGACCGAGGCCAACCGGATCTGGCAGTTGCAGGATGATGAGGAGATCGGGTGGAAACACCCGCTGTCGGGGCTGCGGGGGATGTGGTCGAAGGGGCGCAACATCCCCGGTATGGAACCGGGACCGGACGGCCGCTATGTCACCGCACGCGAGGCCGCGCTGAAGGTCCGCGAGATCCAGATGACCCGCGCCGAGGAACGCCGCATTCTGGCGCGGGGCGGTCTGGATCCTGTCGCAGGCGGTGAACTGGCCGCCCGGCCTGCCTCCGCACGATGGAGACGCTGGTTCCGTTTCTGAGAAGCGTTCCGGCCCGGCGGTGGTACCAACACCCCCTCCGCCGCAATCCGTGAGCAATGGCGGCTCATACCCCTTAACAACCCGACCGGGCCGGAAACGCTTCGGTTCACCTGACGGGCCGGAACGGGGTCGAAAACAGTCCCGGTGCGCAGGCTACGGAAATCTCTGATCTGATGATCGGCACCCTCCTTTGGGGTGCGGGCCGTGGTGGCCTGTGACTGAGATTGGAAGGGCGCGCGGCGGTTGCAACCTGCCTGAAGGAAACTTCATCAAGGGTTCATGCGCGGGAAAGGTGGACAGAGAGAAAACCTCACCCTGCCCGGTATTGCGCACTGTGTTTTTCCTTCCAACACCGCGCACCACAACTTAAACAGGGATTTCAGGCAACTGCCCTCATCCGGGGGCGTCCGATTAAACATGAAAAGCCCCAGACAGAACATGCGATTTCCAAAGCGACAACATCGAGAGTTCAAGAGCATTGTGCGCAGGTTCCGCAACGAGTTTTCGCTGTTCGTGCTGGAACAAAGCCGCGGACAGGTGCTGTGCGGGCCGATGAAGGGGTTTCGCTTTGTCGAAAACGCATTCTGGGGCGGGCATTCGGATACGGCCACGAAAATCTTTGGCCTGTATGAGCAGCAGAACCTGAAGGTGCTGAGCAACTCGGACAAGCCGGTGCTGGTGGATATCGGCGCGGCGGACGGATTTTGGGGCGTCGGGCTTGTGGCTGCCGGGCAGTTCGAAAAAAGCGTGTGCTTTGAGGTTTCGGCAAAAGGCCGGGATGTGATCCGGGAAACGGCGGAACATAACGGCGTGGGCGACCGTGTGACGGTATTTGGGGATGCGCTGACGGACACGGTTGAAAATATCGCAAGCGTGGCCCCCGACCCGGCGGACATCTTCTTTCTGATCGATATCGAGGGCGTTGAATTCAGTCTGATGACCGAAGATTTTCTGACGCATTACCGCAGGTCGGAGTTTCTGATCGAACTGCACCCCCAGATGGTGGAGGATGGCGATGCGAAACTGAAAGCGATCGAAGCGTTCTGCGCCGGGTATTTTGATGTCGCCTATGTGGACGGAAGCGTGCGCGACACGTCCGAGATGGATGAGATTATCCGGTTGGGGGATGATTTCAAATGGCCGATCCTGTCCGAAGGTCGCGGTTTTCCAATGCAATGGTTGCATTTGGTGCCGCGCGGGTGAGGTGTGGGTCCGACGGTTGACCCGCAGACTTGAGGGCCCCAAACGGCCAGAACCCCAATGGCGCAAGCGCAGGTACAACCGCCCAACCAACCCCGCCCTACGGATGTCGCGACGGTCTAGGCAAAAGCTGCGATCAGCAGGACCAGCCCGGTCAGGCCAATCAGCGCGTGAGAGACCAGCTTCAACCCTTTTGTGTTCCTGTCCTGCAACCCCTTGGCATAATGGGTATTGGCGAATTCCCCGTCGATATCAGAACGCAGATTGACCAGATCATCCAAAGTGGCCCCGCCCGCCAGAATGCCGTAGGCGGTTGTGGCGATGACCAGAATGGCCTGAGCCAGCGCATAACCGTCGGGCGCAAAGCTGATGATGGCGGCGATACCTACAAAGCAGAACAGCGTGGTGCGCATGATGACGTGGTAGTCTTGAAACCGGCTGATGGCGTATTGCGCCCGAAGTTGCGCGTCCATGGCAATCCCTCCGTTTATCAATTGATTGGAATGCCGGGAGTGTATCACTGTTTGCCATTTTCCTGAAATTTGAACACCACACCGTAGGGCGGGCTTCAGCCCGCCACCGGATACAGCCGATCCATGCGCGGTGGTTTGGGGTCGGGGAAATGGGGGAGTGGTGGATTGGCGGGCTGAAGCCCGCCCTACGACGCATAAAACCCGATTGAGTAACAGAACAGAGGGCAGCGCCGGCCCGAGGTGGTGAGGCCTGTCTTGGAAACGGTCCGGGGGACCGTTTCAGGGCCGAACGGGCGGAGCCCTGGGGCGCAAACGGGCCATGTCATGGTCCTGAACGGTGACGCCCGTCAGATACTTAGGTTAGTTACACATAAATAAATCTCGATCTAAACTCACCACTGGTCTACGAGAACTATCGTATGTTGAAGTAATTCCAAAGACCGGGGTGGATAGAAACGCCAAGGTTCTTTTTGAAGAACTCTTCACCTCTATGAAACCAGTAATAACGACGATACCTAAAACCATCATCGAAATTTCCAATTACACCGAAGTGAAACAAGTCGCTCACAAGTTGCTCAAGATCGAAATCTCTAAAACTTGAAAGAACGTTGTGTTCAAAATCACTATAATCTTGATACTCTCTACGGTGAACGCTCTGTCGTAGTTTGGACGCAATGAGACCACCGTTCTTGACACTGACTTCTTCCATTATTTCAGAAAAAGACCGACGGCCAAACTCATTCAACGCGTTTTTGATCTCTTTTTCACCGATTTTTTCTGCATTAGGATTCTTTTCAGATATAGCTGAAAGAAGTTGGACAACATCACGTGGTCTAGCCCAAGTGTTTGTACGCAAAAATTCTTCTAAGCTAGACGGTCTTCCGGAAAATGATATCTGATTATCCACAAAATCCGAGAAGTTCACTTGTCTTCCGGGAAGAGAATGAACAACCTTTTGCTTCAACAGCCTGTACAGCAAACTGTCGTCGCCGTCAGAGATATCCCAAGTTAACTCCACAGATTTCGAATCAAATATCTTGCCGATCTCCGAGTCTAAGTCATTGATCAGATCTCGTATTTCCGGGCGAACCGCACAGATCACATGGAAGTCTAAATCATTTTGATGGAAAAAGTTGTTCATAGTGCGCGTAGTTCTGAAAATATCGCGCACCATCGCAGCTCTAACTCTCACTTCGTCATCTTGAGCATCCAGCTTAGAGAAAACAAGTTCATCTACAAAAAGATAAGCGCGATGGATATCATGGTTTTTCTTTAGAAGCTCCATTGCGATCAAATTAAATTGATCTAAGCTGATCTCTTTTCTTTCCAACTTACTAAAATCAAATCCAATACCGGCCGATATTCCAATCATTTCCCCTGAAAGTGAAACATTCGCAGATCGAAGTATTCCTTCAAATATTCCAAGCAATTTGTTTCGGCCAGTTAGGCAGAATTTTGTAAAATCACTTTCATAACCGCCTTCGCTTAAGGTTTCGGCAATTTTTACAAGAAAAGTTCGATGCCAGAGCTCCCTGAAATCATAATTCAGGAAAATATTCTTTGAGTTTACAAGGTCTAGTAAATCAATTTTCTGACCTTGCTTCGCAGCATCATAATCTTTCGGTTTTAAATCATTGTGAAACGAAAAAAAGTGAGTGAGATATCCCTTCTGGCCAAGCTCTCGCGAAAGATGGAACTGCACCGCAGTTTTTCCAGCCCCCTTACGGCCAACAACAAGGTATTTTTTGCTGTTGTTAAGTGACCGCAGTGAAAATGATTCTGGAACAATAAAGGTCAGATCGAAGTAGTTCGGATGGTTGCGACCTTCGTCGATAGCTTCAACGTCACCGAAATAATGGTCACCAAGCATGAGTTAACTATCCATTTTCAACGCAGAGATGAATGCCTCCTGAGGAATATCAACCTTGCCGAACTGACGCATCTTCTTTTTGCCAGCTTTTTGTTTATCCAACAATTTCCGCTTACGTGTTGCATCTCCGCCATAACACTTCGCGGTCACGTCCTTGCGCAGGGCGGACAGGGTCTCGCGGGCGATGACCTTGCCTCCGATGGCGGCCTGGATCGGGATTTTGAACATGTGGCGCGGGATCAGGTCCTTGAGCTTTTCGCACATCGCGCGGCCCCGCATCTCGGCCCGGTCGCGGTGAACCATGGTCGACAGCGCGTCGACCGGTTCGTCATTCACAAGGATCGACATCTTGACCAGCGCGTCCTGACGGTAGCCGGTCATCTGGTAGTCAAAGCTGGCATAGCCCTTGGTCACCGATTTCAGGCGGTCGTAGAAGTCAAAGACGACCTCGTTCAGGGGCAGGTCATAGACGACCATGGCGCGCTGGCCCGCATAGGTCAGGTCCATCTGGATGCCGCGGCGGTCCTGGCAGAGTTTCAGCACGTCGCCGAGATATTCGTCGGGCACCAGAATGGTCGCCTTGATGCGCGGTTCCTCAAGGTGGTCGACCTTGGACAGGTCGGGCATGTCGGCGGGGTTGTGCAGCTCGATCATCACGCCGTCTTTCATGTAGACGTGATAGATCACGCTGGGCGCGGTGGTGATGAGGTCGATATCATATTCACGCTCGATCCGGTCGCGGATGACCTCGAGGTGCAGCAGGCCAAGGAAACCGCAGCGGAAACCAAAGCCAAGCGCGGCCGAGGTTTCCATCTCATACGAGAATGAGGCGTCGTTCAGGGCCAGCTTTTCGATCGCGTCGCGCAGGTCTTCGAATTCGGCGGAATCCACCGGGAAGAGGCCGCAGAACACCACCGGCTGCGCGGGTTTGAAGCCCGGCAGCGCGACTTCGGTGCCATTGCGGTCATTGGTGATGGTGTCGCCGACGCGGGTGTCGCGGACCTGCTTGATCGAGGCGGTGAGAAACCCGATCTCACCCGGGCCGAGACTGTCGATCATCTGCATTTCCGGGCGGAAGACACCGACGCGGTCGACATGGTGCAGAGTGCCGTTCGACATGAACTTGACCCGCATCCCCTTTTTCAACGTGCCGTCCATGATGCGGACCAGAACGATGACGCCCAGATAGGCGTCGTACCACGAATCCACCAGCATCGCCTTGAGCGGCGCGTCCAGAGTGCCCTGCGGCGCGGGCAATTTGTGCACGATCGCTTCCAGCGTCTCGTGGATGCCCTGCCCGGTCTTGGCACTGACCCGGATGGCGTCGCTTGCGTCGATGCCGATCACGTCCTCGATCTGTTCGGCCACGCGGTCACAATCGGAGGCGGGCAGGTCGATCTTGTTGAGGACCGGCACGATCTCATGATCCGCGTCGATGGCCTGATAGACATTGGCCAGCGTCTGCGCCTCGACCCCCTGGGTGCTGTCCACGACCAGCAGCGAGCCCTCGACCGCGCGCATCGACCGGCTGACCTCATAGGCGAAATCCACGTGGCCGGGGGTGTCGATCAGGTTCAGCACATATGTCTCGCCATTATCGGCGGTATAGTCGATGCGAACCGTGTTGGCCTTGATGGTGATGCCACGCTCGCGCTCGATATCCATGCTGTCGAGCAGCTGTTCCTTCATGTCACGATCCTGCACTGTCCCGGTCTCCTGGATGAGCCGGTCAGCAAGGGTGGATTTGCCATGGTCGATATGCGCGACGATGGAGAAATTGCGGATATGAGCGAGGTCTGTCATGGGTTGGGGATATGTAGAGGAATCGTGGGTTGGTCAAGAAGGATTGAGTGAATGCCTGTAAGCATTTCGAACACTCGAGAACTAGAGATTTGGGTCGACCAAAATGATGACGAAGCCGTGACGCTACTTGCTGCAAGAGCAACATTTAGAGTTCTCCCAAATCTCGTCTGGACACTGGAGAAGGAAAAACCAGAAGATCCTGCGCCCCTCGCGATGTTATGGACGCTCCGTTGCCTGATTTCGGCGATCAGCGCAATTTTAAGTGGCGACGCCGAACTGATCGAAGCTACGAAAAGAGCCGCCGCCTTTACACAATCGTTAGGGCACAGCACCGCGATAAGTAATGCCTATTACACTGCCAGATCAGTAGAGCGCGGCCGAAGTGGAAAACTTTTGGCAATTGGGGTTCTGGACAATCCACAATTTGCCAAACCCGAACGATGGCGAGAAATCGAACTAGATGCCAAGTCAATTGATGAGCGTTCTCATCTTGATTCGCTTATGCGTGTGCCGATTTGGAGAACTGCCCCGCCTTCCGATCTTGCCCCCGATCAACGTTTTTTCGAGAGATTGAAGCAAATTCTGGGTGCGCCAGCATCGGAGTTTTGGAACCAATGGCTTGTGGAAATATACGAGGGTCGCGCAAAGAACTGGGAACTGTATCGCGAGATTTGTTTGATAGACGATGCTATATGGCGCGCGGGGCCGGAAGCAGTTGCTGAAGAAATCGCGGAAATTCGGGCGCGATGGGAAGTCGAGAAAGCCTTATCGGACATCAAAGGCAGTCTGACGGTTCGAAGATCTGCGCGTCTCGGTATCGGAGGCAACAATCCTCCTGAGAGCATCGAAGACGAACGGTTGTCGGGCGCGATAACCTTGATCTGGGAAGCGACCGAAGACCTCTCGACGGCTTTGGAAGAGGAACGCCCTGCTCGTGAGTGGATTGAGGCTATTCTGGCTAAGTTCAAATCTGGATTGGCAGGATTTCTCAAATGGTGTGCAGGCAAGGGCGATCTTGCGGTCGATACTTTGATCAAGTGGGGTATTCCTGCGACAGGAGCAGGGTATGCTGCAAATTATCCAGAGAAAATTGAAGCGTTGATCAAAGCCATCGAAGACTGGCTGCCGTTCCTGTCCTGACCGGTGCCGGGCTGAAGCCCGGCCTACGGGGGTGGTGGGGATGTATCGTTTCCGGACCGTGTAATCACTTTTTCGCAACGTATGATTGATCCGCGCGCCCGTTTGATTCATACTCCGCCGCAGACCGAGAGGGGCGTCAGACCCGTCCGGGCAGGCAAAAACGAGGCTCGAGTATGAAACAGTTCCTCATTATCGCATTTTGTGCGGCATCGCTGACGGCGGTGGCTCAGGTCGCGGATGCGGCGCAGATCAGGCAGGCGTGCATGGCGTCGGACCGCTCGGCCGCGACGCGGGACCGGTGCAGCTGCATTCAGCGCGTGGCGGATCAGGCGTTGACGCGCAGTGATCAGAAGACCGTGGCGAAATGGTTCAAGGACCCCCATCAGGCGCAGGTGCTGAAGATGTCGAAATCCGCGCGCGATGATGCGCTGTGGGATCGGTACCAGAACTTTGGCCAGATGGCGCAGGCGATCTGCAGCTAACCCGTTCAGAATGCTTGACCTGATCCACGCTGCGCCCCAGAAAGGCGCAGCGAAAGGTGTATTGCATGGTAATGAAAGGGCTGACCCTGCGGGGCCTTGAAGTGTTCGAGGCTTTGGCGCGGACGGGATCGGTGGCACAGGCTGCCGAGATCACGGGGCTCAGCCAGCCATCCGTATCGCAGCAATTGCGCAATCTGGAAAACGCGCTGGGGACCGAATTGGTCGATCACGGGCGGCGACCGATGCGGCTGACGCAGGCGGGGCGCAGTTTCCTTGCGCGGGCCGAGGCGGTTCTGGCCGAGCTGCACATGGCCCAGAGCGAGCTGTCGGTCATGGATCTGGGGCATCTGACCACGCTGTCGATCGGGCTGATCGACGATTTCGACAATGATCTGACACCGCGGCTGGCCACCTTGCTGGCCGACAGCCTGACCCGGTCGAAATTCAAGCTGATCACCCTGTCGAGCCTTGATCTGTTCGAGGCGCTGGCCGAGCAGCGCCTGCATATGGCGGTCACCGCCCATAGCGGCGAAGTACTGGAGGGGGTGGTCGAATACCCGCTGGTCCATGATCCGTTCATTCTGGTGGCGCCGCAGGGATCGGGCGGGGTCGAGGCCGTGCAGGAGCGGCTGCCGTTTCTGCGCTATGCCCGCGAGCAGCTGATCAGCCGCCAGATCGAGGCGCATCTGGCGCGCCGGTCGCAGGTGTTCGAGGAACGGTTCGAGATCGGCTCGCACATGGCGCTGATGGCCATGGTGGCGCGGGGTCTGGGCTGGGCAATCACCACGCCGCTGGGCTTTATGCGCGCGGCGCGGTTCCATGAGGGGCTGGAGGCGCACCCTGCCCCGTTCGGGGAATTCTCGCGCAACATATCGCTGCTGGCGCGCACCGAGTGGTCCGATCAGGTCCCGCAGGAGGTTGCGGGCATGACCCGGCGTCTGATGCAGAACCAGATCGTGGACCCGGCGGTTGCCAAGCTGCCCTGGCTGAGCGGCCAGTTGCGGGTGACCGGCGGCTAGGTGTCCAGATGGGCGGCAAGCCCCTCGACCGCCGCTTCGATCAGGTCCAGCGCGCCGTCGAAATCCCGCGTGTAATACGGATCGGGTACGTGATCGGCACCGGTCTGAGGGGCGAAATCCGTCAGCAGGCGAACCGGCGTGCCGTTGCCCGACGGGCGCAGGTCTTCGATATCGGCGATGTTTTGGGCATCCATACCGATGATCAGGTCGAACCGGTCGAAATCAGCAACGGTGAACTGGCGCGCGCGCAGGTCGCCGAGGTCAATGCCTCTGCAGTTTGCAGCCTTCTGCATCGGGCCATAGGGCGGATTGCCCGCGTGCCAGCCCATGGTTCCGGCACTGTCGGTTGCATGATGCGGTGCGCGGGCGCGAAAGACGCCCTCGGCCGCGGGAGAGCGGCAGATATTGCCCAGGCAGACAAAGAGGATACGGTGTGTCGTGGCCAAGGTGTAACGCGCGGAGGGGATATGGGAAAGATCGTCATTCTGACCGGGGCCGGGATTTCTGCTGAAAGCGGGCTGAGCACCTTCCGCGACGAAGGCGGGCTGTGGGCACAGCACCGGATTGAGGATGTGGCCACACCCGAGGGCTTTGCCCGCGATCCCGCCTTGGTGCAGGGGTTTTACAATGCACGCCGCGTTCAGGCCGCCGCCGTGCAGCCCAACGCGGCCCACATGGCGCTGGCCCGGTTGCAGCAGGGCTGGCACGCAGAGGTCGTGATCGTAACCCAGAACGTAGACAGCCTGCATGAAGCAGGCGGTGCGACGGGTGTCATCCACATGCATGGCACATTGGCGGGTGCCCTGTGTTCCGGGTGCGATCATCGCTGGCCCGCCCCGCCCGAGATGGCCGTCGCCGAGCCGTGCCCCGCCTGCGGCCAGCCCACCGCCCGGCCCGATGTGGTCTGGTTCGGCGAGATGCCTTATTACATGGACGACATCTACGACCACCTTGCCAGCGCATCGATCTTTGCCGCCATCGGCACCTCGGGTCAGGTCTATCCGGCGGCGGCCTTTGTCCACGAGGCGCAGGCGGCGGGTGCGCGGACGGTCGAGATCAATCTGGAACCGACGCCCGGGCCGTCGGGCTTTGACGAGCGCATTGTCGGCAGGGCATCCGAAACGGTTCCGCGATGGGTTGGTCAGCTTCTTGCGGGAATTTCTTAAGCTACAGACAACGCTGGCTTAATTTGTGTACACTATCTGCAATAGCGACTGGAGGATGCCCCATGACTGATCAAGACCCCCACACCGGTGAAATCCTGGATGACGGCAGCATGGCCGGGCGCGACATGCTGGGGGAACAGCTGTCCAGCCTGTGGTGGACTTTTCTGCTGCGCGGGGTGCTGGCCGGGCTTGTGGGCATCGCGGCCCTGTTCTGGCCATCGGGCAGCATCGCGCTGCTGCTGCGGCTGGTCGGTGTGTTGCTGATCCTCGACGGTGGGCTGACGCTTTTGGGTGTTGGCCGTCGCGGGGTGCTGGGAGGTGCTGCGATCGGCGCGCTTCTGATCGGGCTTGTCCTGCTGATCTGGCCGGAAGGCACGGTGAAACTGGCGTTTTTCCTGTTGGGCGCATGGGCGCTGATCATCGGGATCGGATCCTTGGCGGCTGCCGGGCAGATGCATGCAAGTGACCCGCAACGCGGCTCCATGCGCGTTTCGGGATTTGTCGCGCTTGTCGTCGGGCTTGTCCTGATGATCTGGCCTGCGGTGGCGCTGGTTGCGCTGGGCTGGGGTATCGCATTCTCGGCGCTGGCCATGGCCGCTGTCATGTTCTGGCTGGCCTCGCGATTCCATCAGGCGGGCGACCGTGTCGGCCTGAAAACCATCAACAAATAACGCCATCCGCGGCCGCATGGAAAACAGGCCGGGCAAAGCCCGGCCTGACGCATGGATGAGGGCTGCCGCGCGGCCCGAAGACAGGCGTTGCCCTAGTTCGAATGCGTTCCGTGGCCGCCTTTGTCCTGACGCTCCAGATCCACGGGAATCTCGATCTCAACCTCGCCTGCCTTTTCAAAGATCAGCGTGACCGGAACCATGGCGTCCTGTTCGAACGGGGCCGTCAGCCCCATGAACATCACATGGTCGCCGCCGCGTTTCAGCATGTGGGTTTCACCGGCTGGAATGGCAAATCCTTCTTCGACATGCACCATCTTGGCCACGCCGTTTTCATCGACCTGGTGCGTGTGCAATTCAACACGCGCTGCCGCGTCCGAGGTTACACCGATCAGCCGGTCATCCGCGTCACCCTGATTATGGATCATCATGAACGCAGCACCGGCGATGGCGGTCTTGCCCGAGGACCGGGCATAGGCGTCGTCAACCGTGATGGTGCCTTCGGCAAAGGCGGGGATGGCCAGCGACACGGCGGCCAGGGTTGCGAGCAGAGTGGTTTTGAGGGACATCGTGCCTCTCCTGTATAAAGGTTTGAAAAGGGTGGGTTTCAAACGCTGACAGGAGGCGCGCGGGCCGGGGTTGCGGGAACCGGAAGGGCGATCTGGTTGCCCAGATGCCGCAGCGGTGCTGGTTGCGCCTGTTCCGGCGCGGCAGGCAGTGCCGGTTCGGCAACCGCAACGGCCCCCAGCAAGGATATTGCGTAGTCCGGGCAGTAATGCGGCGGGGCGGTCGGTTGCCCGTTTTCGTCCATATAGACGACAACCGGGCCGGTGCCCGTACACAGCACCATCTGACCCACCGCCTTGTCCATGCCGCGCGACATGGCCAGCCCCTGCCCGGTCAGAACCAGCAGAAGGGTCAGCACATAAGGCAGAAATCTGGTAACAGAAGGTCTCATTCTGACCCAGCTATAGGTCAGCAACGGGAAAAGCTTCAAGCGCCAAAGGGTCGCGCTTGAAGCTGTTTTTCAATAATCCAGTCCGGGTCTTTTCACCCTGTCTGTGGTGAAGCTGGTATGGGACCGGTTCACCCAGCGCTGCATCCGTGTGCAGGTTGCAATCGCCTTGCGGAATACCGCGGCCAGAAACAGGAAAAGATAAAAACTTTTTAACGTCATAATGTGGCCCCCGCCTGATGGATGACAGTGACGTTAGGTCAGATTCGGAAACCTGTATGTGAAGAAGTTCACCAATGGCGAAAAATTAGTTCCAGATTGAAAACAATGGGGGGCTGAAAGGGGCTGACCCAACAGAAAAGGCCCCGCACCGATAGGGTGCAGGGCCTGAAATACTGTTAAGTGAAAGACCTTAGGCCGAAGCTTGCGCCTTGGCGATTTCTTTCTTCACTTTCAGAGCATTTGCCGACAGCTCATCGTCCTTGGCTTTGGCCAGGAACGCGTCCAGACCACCGCGGTGGTCAACCGAACGCAGCGCAGCCGCCGAGATGCGCAGCTTGACGCCACGGCCCAGAGTTTCGGACTGCAGGGTAACGTCGTTCAGGTTCGGCAGAAAACGACGACGAGTTCTGTTTTTGGCGTGGCTGACATTGTTGCCAGTCATCGGGCCTTTTCCGGTCAGTTCGCAACGGCGCGACATGGTTTCTTCCTTTGTTTCTGGAGGCCGGGCTAGATACCCGCGGCCAAATCACAAGGGGCGCAACCCGAAGTCGCGCCCGAAAACTGGTTGGATGCGTGTAGTGGGAATCGCGCGGAGGGTCAAGACGGGCTGCGCGAAATCTTTCATTTTGCCTGCCATGCAGGAATGGCCCGGACGGGCCATGCCGTTGGCGAGAGTATTTGGCAAAAGGTGAAGCGGCCATGACGGCCCTTCAGCCGAGCGTGTCCAGAAGTTGTCCGGCAGCAACCGCCGGGCTGAGTCGTCCCTGCGAGACTTCGTCATTCAGGCGCTCCATCTCGGCGCGGGCCTGCGGTGTATCGAGACGGGCGAGAAGGGCGTGGCGGACCTCCTGATCGAACCAGTAGCGGGCCTGGGCAGCGCGGTTTGCCTCCCAGATACCGGTGTCGCGGCGCCATTGGGTCAGGGTTTGCATTTCGTCCCAGGCCTGTTCCAGCCCGTGTTCTTCGACGGCGGAAACGGTCATTGCCTTGGGGAAGCCTTCGGGGTCCTGCGGGCGTTTGCGCAGCAGCCGCAGTGCGCCGGCATAATCCGCGCAGGTGCGGGTGGCGGTGGCTTTCAGGTCGCCATCGGCCTTGTTGACCAGAATGATGTCCGCCATTTCCATGATGCCGCGCTTGACGCCCTGCAACTCGTCCCCACCCGCCGGGGCCAGCAGCAGCAGGAACAGGTCTGACAGTTCGGACACCACAGTTTCCGACTGTCCCACGCCCACGGTTTCGATCAACACCACGTCATAGCCTGCGGCCTCGCACAGGGCGATGGCCTCGCGGGTGCGGCGGGCGACGCCGCCAAGGTGGCTCTGGCTGGGAGAGGGCCGGATGAAGGCGTTGTGCTCGCGGCTCAGGCGTTCCATCCGGGTCTTGTCGCCCAGGATCGAGCCGCCCGAGCGGGCCGAGCTGGGATCGACCGCCAGAACCGCAACGCGCAGCCCCTGCCCTGTCAGCATCATGCCAAAGCTTTCGATGAAGGTGGACTTGCCCACGCCGGGTGTGCCAGACAGACCGATGCGCAGCGCCTGACGCCCCGAACCGGCAAGCTGTGCCAGAAGGTCGCTGGCCTGTGCCCGGTGATCGGCGCGATTGCTTTCAACAAGGGTGATCGCACGCGCCAGCGCCCGGCGCTCGCCCTTCAGAATTCTGTCGCTCAGGCTGTCTGTCTGCATTCTTGTCCCGTTCCTAGAGGCAGGAACAGTTGCCGTGCTTGGGGGGCGTTTGTCCAGACCGGAGGCGGCAGGAAGTGCGAAGATCGCGCAGCCTGCGTCATTTCGTGCGGGGCGATTTGCTGATGTGCGCGCGGAAACTGGACGCCACCTGCGGGATCGCGGATAAGGGCCGGATGACCCTACGCCTGCCTATAGACGATGCCATACCCGGCCTGCTGGACGCCCTGCGGACGCAGGGGCGGGCCGTGCTGCAAGCACCGCCCGGTGCGGGCAAGACCACGCGGGTTCCGCTGGCGATGCTGGAGGCGGGTCTGTGCGGCGGCAGGATCGTGATGCTGGAGCCGCGGCGGCTGGCGGCACGGGCCGCGGCAGAGCGGATGGCAGAGACGCTGGGAGAGCGCGCGGGCCAGAGTGTTGGCTACCGCGTGCGGGGCGATGCGAAAGTGTCAAAAGACACAAGGATCGAGGTGGTGACCGAGGGCATTCTGACCCGAATGCTGCAATCGGACCCTGACCTGCCGGGCATCGGGGCGGTGATCTTTGATGAATTCCACGAACGTTCATTAAACGCGGATCTGGGGTTGGCCCTGTGCCTTGAGGTCACGGGCGCGCTGCGGGACGATCTGATTCTGCTGGCCATGTCGGCCACATTGGACGCGGACCCGGTGGGGCGCCTGATGGCCGCGCCGCTGGTTACGTCGGAAGGGCGGAGTTTTCCTGTCGAGATGCGCTGGCTGGACCGGCCATTGGGGCCTCAGGCACGGCGGCTGGATGCATTGGTCGATCTGGTCGTTGAGGCCGAGCGCGAGACCCGCGCCACCGGTGGCGGGATCTTGGTGTTTCTGCCCGGTGAAGGTGAAATCCGGCGGGCTGAAGCAGCCCTGACCGGACGCCTGCCCGCCAGTTGCACGGTGCGCCCGCTGTTCGGAGCCATGCCCTTTGCGGCCCAGCGCGCAGCGATTTCCCCGGTTGAGACCGGGCGCAAGGTGGTGCTGGCGACGTCGATTGCCGAAACCTCGCTGACGATCCCCGATATCCGGGTGGTGGTGGATATGGGGCAAGCGCGGCGGGCACGGTTTGATCCGGGCTCGGGCATGTCCCGACTGGTGACCGAGCGGGTGACACGGGCCGAGGCCACGCAACGCGCGGGTCGTGCGGGCCGTGTGGCAGAGGGGCTGTGTTACCGGCTGTGGTCAAAGGGGGAGGATGGCGCGCTGGCCGCGTACCCGCCTGCCGAGATTGAAGCCGCCGATCTGACCGGGCTGGCGCTGGAGCTGGCGCTGTGGGGCGCGGATGCCGCCGATCTGGCCTTTCTGACCCCGCCACCCGAAGGCGCGATGGCCGAGGCGCGCGCCCTTCTGGCGATGCTGGGCGCGCTGGACGGCAAGGGGCGGATCACCGAACACGGGCGGGCGCTGGCGGCGCTGCCGTTGCATCCCCGGCTGGGGCATATGCTGGTGCGGGCCGGACCGAGTGCCGCGCCTTTGGCCGCCTTGATGGCCGAGCGCGACCCCCTGCGCGGCGCGCCGGTGGATATCGCCTTGCGGCAAGAGGCACTGCGGGATGTGCGCACCTTTCAGCGCAACCGGGTCTGGCAGGTGAACATGGGCGCCGTGGATCGGATCAATGCCGAGGCCAAGCGGTTGAGGAAACAGGCCGGAAGCAAGACGGATGATCTGAGCGCTGCTGCCATGGCCGCCCTCGCCTATCCCGACCGTATCGGGCAGCGGCGCAAGGGCGATGCGCCGCGTTATGTGTTGTCGGGGGGCAAAGGTGTCGTGCTGGACAGCGGCGATTCGCTGGCGGCGGCGCCTTTTCTGGTTGTCACCGACACCGATGGAAACCCGCGCGAGGCAAAAGTGCGGATGGCCACCCAGATTTCGGAACGCGAGATCCGCGAACTGTTCGCGGACCAGATCCATTGGGCCGAGGTTTGCGCCTGGTCAAAACGTGAGCGGCGAGTTGTGTCACGACAGCAGGAGCGGTTTGGGGCGATCACGCTGGACGACCGCATCTGGAAGGATGTCCCGGACGCCGCCGTGGCGCGTGCGATGCTGGACGGGGTGCGCGATCTGGGATTGCGGCTGGACGGGGCCGCCGCACGGCTGGCCGCGCGGGTGGAACTGGTGCGCGCCGACGGGGTGGACCTGCCCGACTTTTCGGTCGAGGGTCTGATGGCCGAGCTGGACGACTGGCTGTTGCCGATGCTGTCCGGTGTCAAAAGCGCGGAGGACTGGAAACGGTTCGACCCGCTGCCCGCCTTGCGCGCGCGGCTGGACTGGGTCCAGACTCAGGAACTGGACCGGCGCGCGCCGGGATCGTTTGAAACACCCCTGGGGCGCAAGGTACCAATCGATTATGGCGCGGCGGTCCCCGAAATCTCGGTTCGGTTGCAGGAGCTGTTCGGAGTGACCCGGCATCCGGTGGTTGGCGGACAGCCCCTGAAGATTACGCTGCTGTCCCCGGCGCAGCGCCCGATCCAGATTACCCGCGATCTGCCGGGGTTCTGGGCCGGGTCTTATGCGGATGTGCGCAAGGATATGCGGGCGCAATACCCCAAACATCCATGGCCCGAAGACCCGACACAGGCCGACCCGACGCTGAGGGCCAAACGCAGGCAGGAATAGACCCATTGCCGCGTTGCTTCCGGCAAGCGGCTCAGGCTTTCGGGGCTGTTGCACGAAATCTCACAAATCACAGTAGATTGACCGAAGAACCGGTCATAATCAGAAATAAGCGGACATTTCATTGAAGTCTGGCATTATTGTTGTTACGTCACACAGGTTTCGAAGACAGAAACAGGATTTGAAGAACATATCATGAGTGCTTGGCTGCAAAATATCTGGGAAGAGGTCGGACGCCCCTTATTCCTGCGTCCCCAAAGGGTGCAGTTTGCGGCCCTGTGCACGCGCAAGCACGAGGATCAGGACGAGGTTCTGCTGATCACCAGCCGCGAAACCGGGCGCTGGATCATCCCGAAGGGCTGGCCTGTCAATGGTCTGGACGGGTTGGAGACGGCCCTGCTGGAGGCGTGGGAAGAGGCTGGCGTGCGTGCAGAAGCGGTCGACAAGGAGCCCATCGGCCAATTCACCTATGACAAGATCTTCAAGGGGGGATCAGCACAGTCGGTCCTGACTCGCGTCTACCGGGTTTCCGTGCGAGAACTTGCCGATGATTTTCCCGAAGTGGATAAGCGCAAACGTCAGTGGTTTTCACCGGCAGAAGCCGCCAAACGGGTGCAGGAGCTCGAGTTGCAGGCGCTGCTGCGACAGATGTAGCCGTTTCGCAACAATTTGATGGCTGCGCGCTTGCCCCTGAACCGGGAAACCGTTAGCTGCGGGCGATCTGCGAAACTTTGACCAAGCCCATGTCTGACACAAATTCAAAACCGCGCTGGCAGTCGCTTGACAGCGACCTGCAACGCATCTCGCGCGTAGAAATCGCCAATCTTCATGTCGCCCGCCCGCTGCTGGCGCCGGGAATTGCACTGGCGTTCATGGTGCTTGCCGGATTGATGGCGGCGGTGCTGTTCGGTCGGGCCGACGGCACCTATATCGTCGTGGCTGCCGCCGCGTTCGGAGCCTATATGGCGATCAACATCGGTGCCAATGACGTGGCCAACAACATGGGTCCCGCGGTGGGTGCGAACGCGCTGACCATGGGCGGTGCCATCGTGATCGCCGCCGTTGCCGAAAGCGCGGGCGCTTTGCTTGCGGGAGGCGACGTCGTCTCGACCATCTCGAAGGGGATCATCGACCCGGCCTCGGTGCAGAACACCAATGTGTTCATCTGGGCCATGATGGCGGCGCTGATCTCGTCCGCCATGTGGGTCAATCTGGCGACCTGGATCGGTGCGCCAGTGTCGACAACGCATTCGGTTGTGGGCGGGGTCATGGGCGCGGGGATTGCCGCTGCCGGTCTGAGCGCGGTGAGCTGGGGCACGATGGGCGCGATTGCCGCCAGCTGGGTGATCTCTCCGGTTCTTGGCGGCGTGATCGCGGCTGGGTTCCTGGCGCTGATCAAGACCAAGATCCAGTATCAGGACGACAAGATCGCCGCCGCGCGGCGTTGGGTGCCGATCCTTGTGGCGGTGATGGCGGCAGCGTTTGCCACCTATCTGTCGGTCAAGGGTCTGAAGCGGATCGTGAAGATCGAACTGGAGGTGGCGCTGCTGATCGGTCTGGGCAGCGGCGTGCTGGTCTGGGCGCTGACGGTTCCCTGGGTACGCCGCAAATCCGAGGGGATGGAGAACCGGACCCGGTCGCTGAAAACCCTGTTCGGCTTGCCATTGGTGATATCGGCCGCGTTTCTGAGTTTTGCCCACGGCGCCAATGATGTGGCCAACGCGGTCGGCCCTCTGGCGGCGATTGTACACGCGGCTGAGTTCGGAGATTTCGCCCAAAAGGTTTCGATCCCGTTATGGGTGATGATCATCGGCGCGTTCGGGATATCGTTCGGCCTGTTTCTGTTCGGGCCCAAGTTGATCCGGATGGTCGGCAGCCAGATCACCAAGCTGAACCCGATGCGGGCCTTTTGCGTCGCACTGTCGGCGGCGATCACTGTCATTGTGGCCAGCTGGCTGGGCCTGCCGGTCAGTTCCACGCATATCGCCGTTGGCGCAATCTTTGGCGTCGGGTTCTATCGCGAATGGCAGTCGGATCGCAGGCGGAAACAGAACAATGGGAGAAACGCGACAGCGCAGAAGCTGGCCCCCGAAGAATTCCGGCGGCGCAAGCTGGTGCGGCGGTCGCATTTCATGACGATCATTGCAGCCTGGGTCGTGACCGTGCCCGCCGCCGCTGCCATGTCGGCCGTGATTTTCTGGATACTGACCGGCCTCGTCTGACGACCGGGATCAGAGCCTGATCTGTTCCGGGGACAGCGGATGATCAGGCGCGTGTTTGATCAGGTCTGACACTTTTGTGCACAGGGGGGTGGGCACCCCGGTTTCATGTCCCAGCCGAATGATATGGCCCTGAAGGCTGTCGATTTCCGTTTGCCGCTCGGCCATCAGGTCGTAGGCCATCGAGGTCCGGGCGGTGGGGTCGATGGTGAGCATCCGCGCCGCGATCCGGCTGAACAAAGGTGTCGGCAGGCGCAGGATATGCGGCGTCAGCCACGCCGGAAGCGGCGTTGTCGAGGCCACCGGATGCCCGGCCGCCTTGAGAACGGACAGCGCCTCGACCATCTGGTCGGCCATGAGGTTGCGCCAGTCACGGCTGAGCAGCTGATCCACAAGCGGCAGGCCTGACAGCGCGTTCAGTGCGTTGTTCAGGTTGATCACCAGCTTGCCCCATTGCACCGCCTCGATCCGGTCACTTGCGATAACGGGCAGGTCCGGGCTGCTGAGGGCGGTGGCCAGGTCGCCGGGGCCGTTCGGGATCACAATTTCGCCTGATGTGGCCCGGTGATAGGTGGCGGGGCCGTTCGGGACCACGTTGAAGGGGACCATTCCCGCGCGCACATCGCGACCGGGCAGCGCCTTGCGCAGCGTCGCCGCATTCTCGATCCCGTTTTGCCAGGACAGGACGGGCGCATCCCGACAGGCGGCGTCCGCGATATGACCGGCCATATCCGCCGTTGCCCCGGATTTGACGGTGACAATGACCAGCTCGGCCTGATCCAGGCAGGCGGGATCCGTGCTGAGTGTCAGGGCTTCCGCCGCAACATGGTAATTGAGGCCATCGTAATTCGTGACCGTCAGCCCATGTTCGCGGATGGGGTCCAGTACACGGGCACGGCCCAGCAAGGTCACCGCATGCCCCGAGCGGGCCAGTAAACCGCCGCAGTAGCAGCCGATGCTGCCCGCGCCTGCGATGACAAGTTTCATGATACCCCCTCTGGTATACCAGAAAGGATCACCGCAAACGGACGGTTACACAAGCCCACCCGCCCCTGACGCCGCTCGCGGGCGGGCCAGCCGGGGCTTTGTGCGCTCAAGCTGTTCCGAAATGGCAATAAATTCGCGGTTATCCCCTGCCGGAAGGTGGAACGCGCCACTGACCCAATCGGCGCTTTTCCACTCATGAATCGCCGTCTCGATCTTTTCTTTCGAGGATGACACGAAATTCCACCAGATATAGCGATCCTTATTCAGGGTAGCGCCGCCCAGCAGCATCAGCCGCGCACCCTGCGGACCCGCTCGGGCCGACAACCTGTCACCGGGGCGGAACACCATCATGCGGCCTTCGTCGAATGTGTCGCCAGCAATCTCGATTGATCCTTGCGTGACATAGACACCGCGATCCTCATGGTCGTCGGGCAGCGGGAAAGTCGCGCCGGGGGCGAGTTCAACATCCAGATAAAAGGTCTCGGACAGCATCGTCACGGGGCTGGATTCGCCATAAGCAGTGCCGAGGATCAGCCGTGCGCTGACGCCCTTGTCTTGGATATGGGGCAGCGCGCCTTGCTTGTGGTGTTCGAACTCGGGGGTCATATCCTCATGCGTTTCGGGCAGGGCAAGCCAGGTCTGAATGCCGAACAGCTTGTGGCCTTTACCGCGCGTTTCTTCGCTGGTGCGCTCGGAATGGGTCACGCCACGGCCTGCAACCATCCAGTTGACCTCGCCGGGGTAAATCATCTGGTGAGTGCCGAGGCTGTCGCGATGTTCGAATTCGCCCTGATAGAGGTAAGTGACGGTTCCCAGCCCGATATGGGGGTGCGGACGCACGTCAATGCCGCCTTCGGTGACAAATTCTGCCGGGCCGACCTGATCGAAGAAGATGAACGGGCCAACCAGTTGGCGTTTGACCGAGGGCAGCGCGCGGCGCACCTCGAACCCGCCCAGATCGCGGGCGCGGGGAATGATGAGCGTTTCCAGCGCATTTTTTTCGGAGGCGCATTCGGGGTCATGGGTGGGGTTCCAACTCAATCCTGATCTCCTTTTTTGGTCCTGCGAGACGGCTTCATGTTCGCCCATGCTGAAGGTATTGGGAAAGTATCGCATGAAAAGTGCATTTTTGCACAATGATCGTGAAGTCCCTGGAGCGATTTGCAGATACTCACAAAGGCGTGGAATGGCGTATTTGGCACGCTCCTTCGCGACTCTCGGAATCATGAACAATCGTGCTATCTTTAAACATCGGGTGTCGCCGGTTCAGGGAAGCCAGTCGAAGATGGGATTCAACCGACAGGAGTGGATGCAATGGCCCGACTCGAAATCAACCGCCGCAAGTTTGTTGCGACAGGGATTGGTACACTTGCAGCCGGTATGACCGGCATTTTCACACCTGCGCACGCCGCCGGTCTTGCGCCGACACCGTCGATGCGGGGCGGGTCGAACAATTACAGGCCCGGTGCGCCGATCGTGAAGCGCATCGGCGGCGGCGGGTTCTGGATGACCGGCACTGTGCGGCGCGCGGGCGACGGAGCCCCCCTGCCCGGCCAGCGCATCCAGATATGGGCCCACACGACCGAGGGGCATGAACGTGACCAGCGCAGCCATGGGGCGACACTAACCGATGCGAACGGAGAATTCCGGTTGGAAATGCCTCAGATTGTGCCTGCTTTTGGTCAACCGCACGGGCATCTGGCCTATGACAGCGGTGAATATGAGACTGTGTTCCTGCGCCCTGTGATGGCGAGCGCGAAGGACAAAACCCTTGCTGCACATTTCGTGCTGCAACCTGTCTGACAGGTGTTAAAGCGCGTTGCGATCTGGGCGGCATTGATCGCCGCACTTCTGGTACCGGTCGTAGCAGCGGCTTTCAGCCCCTATCTGGCGTGGCGAGAGCCGGTTTACATCGTCGCCGGTTTCGCAGGTATCATCGGGATGTGTCTTCTTCTGCTGCAACCCTTGCTGGCCGGGCGTTGGTTGCCCGGACTTTCTCCGGTCAACAGCCGCCATTGGCACAGGCGGTGTGGCTTGGCCCTTGCTGCAAGCATTATGATCCATGTGACCGGCTTGTGGATCACAAGCCCGCCTGATGTGGCGGACGCATTGCTTTTCGTGTCTGCAACACCTTTTTCGACATGGGGGGTCATCGCCATGTGGGCGGGTTTTGCGGCGGCGGCAATGGGGATTTTTCGGCAGCGACTAAACTTGCGGTTTCGCGTCTGGCGCCTGGGCCATGCAGGACTGGCCATGGTAACCATTCTGGGTAGCGTCATTCACGCACTGCTGATCGAAGGTACGATGGAGACGATGACCAAGGTCGCTCTGTGCGCGCTGGTGGTATTGGTGAGCGTGGGAACACTCGCCAAGTTGCGGATTTGGGAGGTGCATCGGCGTTAAACCCCCGAGGCACGCTACCGGGTCTGCGTCAACCTGCCAGCCGCTTTGCATAGGTGGCGCGGGTCATCTCGACATCCTGCACGGTGATGCTGCCGACCTCGGGCATGGTCTGGGCCAGAACTTCCAGAATGATCGCGTTAAGCTCGGCCCGCGTGGCCTCATCCCGTCCGCGCATCAACAGCAGCGTGGCATGCACGAAGGTCTGCGGTTGCGTTCCGATGTAGGAATAGGCAATCGGCGCGGCGCGGATCTTGAGCGCTGAGGCGTCGATTTCATCATGTTTTGCGAGAACGGTATGCAGCCGCTCGCAAATCATCTGGAAATCATGGGTGTCGTCCAGAGATTTGGAGAATTCCAGGGTAACGTGAGGCATTGAATGCTCCGGGGGTCATGAGAGAGCCTGATGGCCCTCTCGAAACTGCAAGTTGATCTTAAACGCCCAGACACCAGCGCATTACGGCCTTTTGTGCGTGCAGGCGGTTTTCGGCCTCATCGAAGATGACCGAGTTCGGGCCGTCCATGACCTCGGAGGTTGCTTCTTCCTCACGATGCGCGGGCAGGCAGTGCATGAACAGCGCGTCGGGTTTGGCATGTGACATGAGTTCCGCGTTGACCTGATAGGGGCGCAGCATGTTGTGGCGACGTTCCTTGGCGGATTGGCTGTCATGCATCGAAACCCAGGTGTCGGCAACCACCAGATCCGCGCCCTCGACCGCTTTGTGTGGGTCCCGTTCGATGACGACTCTGGAACCCTTCTGGCGGGCAAACCCCAAGAATTCTTCTTCCGGATCAAGCTGGGCCGGGCCACTGAAGGTCAGATCGAAGCCGAATTGACCCGCCGCGTGCAGGAACGAGGCGCAGACATTGTTGCCATCACCGGTCCAGACCACTTTCTTGCCCGCGATGGGGCCGCGGTGTTCCTCGAACGTCAGCACGTCGGCCATGATCTGGCAGGGATGGGTACGATCGGTCAGACCGTTGATGACGGGCACGTCGGAATACTCGGCCATTTCGGTCAGGATGGTCTCATCGAAGGTGCGGATCATGATCATGTCGACATAACGCGACAGCACACGGGCGGTATCGGCAATAGTTTCGCCGTGACCCAGCTGCATGTCCTTGCCCGACAGCACCATGGTCTGGCCGCCCATTTGGCGTACACCGACGTCAAAGGACACGCGCGTCCGGGTCGAGGGCTTTTCGAAGATCAGCGCGACCATGCGGTCTTTCAGCGGCTGTTCGTCGTCAGGGGCGGCCTTGGGACGGCCCAGACGCGCCTGTTTCATCGCGCCCGCCTGATCGATCATGGACCGCAACGCGGTGGCATCGGTTTTGTGGATGTCGAGAAAGTGATTCATATCGCTTCGCTTTTGGCTGGTCGGGCGGTGGGGGCCAGCCCCCACACCCCCGGAGTATTTGGGAAAAGATGAAGCTCAGGCAGTTGCGAGCTGGGTTTCGATCTGATTGGCGGCCTTTTCGAGGCGGATCATGGCCTGGGCGATGTCATCCTCGGTCAGGGTCAGGGGCGGCAGCAGGCGGATGACGTTGTCGGCGGCAGGGACGGTGATGACCAGATTGTCATAGCCCGCATTGACCACGTCGATATTTGGCGCCTTGCATTTCAGGCCGAGCATCAGGCCCGATCCGCGCACCTCTTCGAAAACCTCGGGGTGATCGGCAACCAGACCTTCGAGTTTCTGGCGCAACAGACCAGCCTTGCGGTTGACACCTTCGAGGAAGGCGGGTGTGGCGACCTGATCGATCACCGCACAGCCCACGGCACAGCCCAGCGGGTTGCCGCCATAGGTGGAGCCATGCGTGCCTGCGGTCATGCCGGATGCCGCGTCTTCAGTTGCCAGCACGGCGCCGAGGGGGAAACCACCGCCGATGCCTTTGGCGACCATCATGATATCCGGGGTGATCCCCGCCCATTCATGGGCGAAGAGCCTGCCGGTACGACCGACGCCGCATTGCACCTCGTCCAGGATCAGCAGCAGACCGTGTTCGTCGCAAATGGCGCGCAGGGCCTTGAGCTCGGCATCGGGCACGGGGCGGATGCCGCCCTCGCCCTGAATCGGTTCGATCAGGATGGCTGCGGTATTTTCGGTGATGGCGTTGGTGACACCGTCGAGATCGCCAAAGGTGACGTGGACAAAGCCCGGCAAAAGCGGGCCAAAGCCTTTGGTCATCTTCTCGGACCCGGCCGCTGCGATGCCCGCCGACGACCGGCCATGGAACGAGCCGTCGAAGGTGATGATCTCAACCCGTTCGGGCTGGCCTTTGTCATAGAAATACTTGCGGGCCATCTTCACGGCCAGTTCACAGGCTTCGGTGCCGGAATTCGTGAAGAATACCGTATCCGCAAAGGTGTGTTCGACCAGCTTGTCTGCCAGTGCCTGCTGTTGCGGGATGTTGTAGAGGTTCGAGACATGCCACAGCGCGTGGGCCTGTTCCGTCAGGGCGGCCACCAGCGCCGGATGGGCATGGCCCAGCGCGTTCACCGCGATCCCTGCGCCGAGGTCCAGAAAACGTCGGCCATCCGCTTCAGTCAGCCAGGCGCCTTCGCCCTTTACAAATGACAAGGGCGCGCGGTTATAGGTCGGCAGAACGGACGGGATCATGGGATCATCCTTTTCGGGTCGTTTGAGCCTCGTGAGTGATACACTAAGGCCCGCTTCGTCAACAGATTTGGTGAGAATTGTGCCAATTTGGCAGGCACATGGGATCAAACAGGCCGATTACGCAGAGCGGCGTCGGCGTCGGAGCAACTGGATATGTGCGCGTTTGATCATGGCCGCTCTATAGACGTGAAAAGACAGCCTGAAAACCCCATTATTGCCGCAGGGTCAAAATTGCCACCGGATCATTACGCCGAGCGCCAGCGGTCGAGCTTGCCCATGCCGCGGGTGAAAGCCCAGGCAAGGATTCGGGGCATGCCTTTGGCGACAAGGGCATCGACGCAGTGAGACTGAAACTCTTCCAGCGATGCGTCGGGATGGCGGAACGCACCGTTTTCGTAACACAGCGAGCAGTAACGCGTGCTGCGCCCGCCGCCAGCTTCGGACCCGCCGCCCTGGGGGTCTTTTGACAGCGGCATGCCGCAACTTTGGCATTTGGGACCCATGGTGCTTGTCCTTGCAGAGAATAACTGTCTGACATAGGATCAAAACCATGGAGTTGAGTCAACGGTTTTGAAACATGCGGATCGGGGAACTTGCGCGGCGCAGCGGGCTGAGCCGTGACACGCTGAGGTTTTATGAACGCCAAGGGCTGATCCGGTCAGCTCCGGGGCCGGACAACACCAACAGCTATCGCGACTATCCCGAAGAAGCGCTGATCACGCTGGAGCAAGTTGCAGATGCACAGGCGGCAGGCATCAGCATTGCAGAGCTGGTCATGTTGCTGGGGCAGTTGGAAGCCGCCGATCCCGACAGCTTTGACGGCGAGGCGTTTTTGCAGGACCGGATTGACGAGGTCGAAGCACGGATCGCACGGGCAGAGCGGTTTTTGAACAGCCTCAAACAAGCCAAGGCGGCGCTGGCTGCCCCTCCGGTTTTGCGCTGAGCGCAGATTTGCGTCTTGCCAAGGCCCCAGTTTTGGCGCACCGCTTTCGCCCATGTTCACCCCGAAGGCGCAAAATCCTGCTGTGGCCGCAGGGCTGATCTTTGTCGCGACCGCCTTTATCGCGGCGACGACGCTGTTGGCCAAGGCGTTGGGGACGGAGACACTCGGGCCTCCCTTGCACGCGATGCAGATCAGTCACGGGCGGTTTCTGTTTGCTCTGTTTGCCATCCTGTCGGCGGTCGCAGTGCTTCGCCCCCGGCTGGGACGGCCCCATTGGGGGCTGCATGTCGGGCGAACCAGCTTTGGCTGGGCCGGGGTGACGTTGATGTTCGCGTCTGTTGCGTTCATTCCGATGGCGGATGCGACGGCGATTTCCTTTCTGAACCCTGTCTTTGGTATGGTACTGGCCATTCCGCTATTGGGGGAGCGGGTCGGCCGGTGGCGCTGGCTGGCGGCGGCCGTGGCCCTTGTGGGTGCGGTGATCCTGCTGCGCCCGACACCTGCAAGTTTTCAGCCCGCCGCCCTTCTGGCGCTGGCTGCGGCGGCGTTTATCGGGATGGAGCTGATCTTTATCAAGAAACTGTCGGGGCGCGAGGCTCCGATCCAGATTCTGCTGATCAACAACACGATGGGGCTGGTGATCGCTACGGTCGCGGTCAGCTTTGTGTTTCAAATGCCTACGCCGCAGCAATGGGTTGCACTGGTGGGGATCGGCCTGCTGATGGCCTGCGCGCAGGTTTGTTTCATCAACGGCATGGCACGTGCGGACGCGTCATTCGTGGCCCCGATCAGCTATGCCACGTTGATTTTCGCCGCGCTGTACGATTTTGCGGTGTTTGATGTGATCCCCGACCGGATCAGTCTGATTGGCGCGGTCACGATTCTGACCGGAGGGCTGATCCTGGTCTGGCGCGAGGCAGTAAACCGCCGGACCTGACAGAAAAAACCGTCCTTGCGGTTCAGGGGCGACCTTTGTGTCGCAAACCCCCATGAACGGCAAAGCAGCAGGCGCATTCTGGGCTGAGTTGATTTGCGAGTTTGTCATGCATGAACGCCGAATACCTGAATGGGTCCGCCACGCGCCTGCCCCATCAGTTCGCGATTTTGGGATTCTGGCCGGGATTGAAGCCATCGTGCGTGGCATCCTGATTTCAGTCTTTCCGCTGGCGATGTACCGGGCGCTGGGCGATGCCTCGTCCGTGTCATTCCTGTATTTCCTGATTGGCATCCTGTCCCTGCTGGTCGGGTTGATGGTGCCGTTCCTGATCCGTTTTGTACCGCGCAGATGGGCCTATTCCACCGGTTGTGTCATGTTCATCTGTGGTGCATCGCTGGCGATCGAGGGCAGCCCCGAGGCCGTGGTCGGCGCATTGGCCCTAAATACCATGGCCACGGTTGTCACTTTCATCTGCTTCAACACCTATGTGCTGGATTACATCAGCAAGATCGAACTTGGCCGGTGCGAGACCAGCCGAATGTTCTACAGCGCTTTGGGATGGACGGGCGGCCCAATGGCCGGTGTCCTGCTGATGGAGCTGTGGCACCCTGCCCCGTTTGTCATCAGTGCCGGTGCAGCGCTGGTCATGCTGGCGCAGTTCTGGCGCATGCGTCTGGGCAATGGCAAGCTGATCACCAAGGCCCGTGGTCCGGCCAACAACCCGTTGGCCTTTCTTCCCCGGTTCTTTGTTCAACCCAGATTGGTTGCCGGATATCTGTTTGCAATGATCCGGTCCTGCGGGTGGTGGATATATGTGGTCTACCTGCCCATTTTCGCCATCCAAAACGGGCTGGGAGAACAACTGGGCGGCATCCTTCTGTCGTGCACAAACGCCATGCTGCTGGCCGCCCCGTTGATCCTGCGCTGGGTCCAGACGCGGTCGCTCAGGTCTGCTGTTCGCATCGGGTTTGCCGCCGCGGGGGGCTGCTTCTTCGCAGCCGGATTGGTCGCGGGATGGCCGGTCGCCTCGGTCGCTGCGCTGGTTCTGGGGTCTGTCTGGCTGATCGTTCTGGATATCTGCGCCGGATTGCCCTTCCTAATGGCCGTGAAACCGTCTGAGCGAACCGAGATGTCGGCGATTTATTCCAGTTACCGCGATGTCTCGGGCATTCTGACGCCCGGTATTGCAGCTCTGGTCTTGCTGGCGGCACCGGTGGCCGGTGTGTTCGCGGCAGGCGGGATTGCTTTGTTTGGGGCATGGGCTGTCTCGGCCCGCTTGCATCCGCGGCTGGGCGAACCCAAGCCTGCCCTGTCGCCCGATAGGCTGGCAGAGCCCGGTTAAGCCTTAAGCCGATAGCCGGTGCGCAGCATTTGCCAGGTGATCAGCCCGATGGCCAGCGTGGCAAAACCACAAACCGCCATGCCCAACCACGGAGAGCTGTCGGACACGCCGATCATGCCGTAACGCAGCCCATCGATCAGGTAGAAGACCGGGTTCAGGTGGGTCAGGCGGTTCAGGACAGAAGGCAGCGCCTCGACCGAATAGAAGGTGCCCGACAGGAAGGCCAGAGGTGTGACGATGAAGTTGGTGATCGCGGCCATCTGGTCGAACTTGTTCGCAAAGATCCCGGCAAAGAGGCCCAGCGCGCCCATGAATGCGCCCCCCAGAACAACAAAGATCAGCGCAATCAACGGGTGCTGGGGCGCGATGGACAGCAAAACCAGCAAAGCAATCGAAATCACCAGCGCGATCATCAGGCCACGGGCGATGCCACCGGCAAGATACCCCAGCAGGATCTCGAGCGGGGACAGCGGCGGCATCAGCGTGTCGACGATATTGCCCTGCACCTTTGCAATCACCATCGAAGAGGAGGTATTGGCAAAGGCGTTCTGGATCACCGTCATCATCAGGATCCCCGGTGCCAGAAACACCACAAACGGCACGCCCATGACGTCAGGGCGGCTGGGCCCAATGGCGATTGTGAAGATCAGCAGGAACAGGCCAGCCGTGACCAGAGGCGCCAGAACGGTCTGGGTCCAGACCGAAAGAAAGCGCCGGATTTCGCGCTGCGCCAGCGTGTAAAGCCCCATCCAGTTGACCGCTCCAAAGCTGCGTGCGGTCTGTTCTGCGGGATTCTGCATGCTTTGCCCTCAACCTGATTCGAAGACAGCTTGTAACTCGGGCCGCAGTGTTTAGAATAGGGGGCTGAGACGAATTCCCAAGGCGGCCCGAATCCGGGGCCGCTTTCCGCTTTTGAAAGGCTGACGATGTCCTGGACAGACGAGCGCGTAGAACTGCTGAAGAAGATGTGGGGCGAAGGCCAGTCGGCCAGCCAGATCGCCAAGGAACTGGGTGGCGTGACCCGCAACGCGGTGATTGGCAAGGTCCACCGCCTCGGCCTGTCCAACCGGACAGCAGGCGCAGCCCCGGCCAAGTCCGAACCGAAAGAGAAACCGGCACCCGCGCCCAAGGCCGAAGCCAAGCCCAGACCCATGCCAAAGACAGAACCGGCGCGCCCGGCTGCTGCTGCCGAGGCGAAACCCGCCGTTCCGGCCCGCCGCCAGATCATCCCGGCCGGTCAGCCGCTGCCGCCGCAGCCCTCGGCCAACGAGATCAGCCCCGAGGCGCTGGCCAAGGTCAACGAGATCGAGAAGAAGGCCAAGAAGCTGACGCTGATGGAACTGACCGAGAAAACCTGCAAGTGGCCCGTGGGCGACCCCGCGACCGAGGATTTCTGGTTCTGCGGACTGCCGGTTGAGGCAGGCAAACCCTATTGCGAGGCGCATGTGGGCGTGGCCTTCCAACCCATGAGCTCGCGCCGCGACCGGCGGCGGTAATTGCGAACACAAGAACCTAAAGCACCCCGCCAAAAACCTGAATCGTGTGGATTCCCATGAGAGCTGAATTGTGATTCATCCTGTTTGGGAGGATGGATCATGTCGGCACCTTTACCGGAAGCGCTT
>NZ_JBXWQZ010000023.1:0-60517 GCF_059612645.1 Ruegeria sp. YKSF131
TTTGGGCCGCCGATCATCATTGCGCGCGCATTCCGATTGCAGCACGTCAGCTGCAAGTTTGGTCTTTCTTGTATTAGCGAGTCTTCCGATCAAAGTCTTAAGTGGCATTGCGGACGTCCCGTTTCCAGTAACCGTGCCACTGCGGGTCGAGTTCGAGCTCCGAGGGGGTCTAGCTCTTGAACATTGAGGTTCAACGTGAGTGGTAACCCGCAGCGACAGGGTGTGGCTAAAGGTATTTCCCGTCACAAGTAGGGGAAAACACGCGGCCTTTGATCGTTTTTGACGCCTCAATCAAGAAAAACTCTCAAAAGCACATAATTTCCTAACGTCACTATTCGACCCGACTTTGCCGGGACTGGGAAAGCTGGGGCCGAAGCTGCGGGAAACCCGCCGTCAGCAGTCGAATCATGCCTGACATCAAACGACCGGATTTGAGGCTGCATCACGACCTTGACCGATTGGGTGTTGCCTGCTCAGGCGTTCCACAGTCGAAGGTTTTATCCGGCGGCAAGCCAAGCCCTGGCGTTCTCGTACTCTTCGGACGGGAAAAACTGTGTCCGGGTCCCTAACACATGGCTGGCGACCTTCTGCGCCATGCGCTGCCAGCTTTTGTCCCCAACGATGGCAGCTCGGTCCAGTTGTCCGATATGTCGGCTGGCCAACCGAAAATGCGCCGCAAGCGCTGACAGCCCTTGCCAGCCGTCAAACTCCCTGAGGTCTATCAGCAGGCGAAACCCTAGCCGGTCCTGTAACACTGCATCCAGATCACGTTCTGCCTGTTTGTACCATTCAGGGTCCAGCTTGCCCAATAGGCTGATCTGAACACATGGACCGCTCAGGTCAGTCACGTGGATCGACCCAAGGGACTCGCGCATCCAGCGTCGGGCCGCCTCAAGCTCGGCCAGATCAAACACCTGAACCGGACAGGGCAGGATGGGGGCCGCCAGACGAACGCTTGTCTGCACCCAACCCTGATCAGCAACAACTGCGATCCGGTCGAAACCGCGCCAATGGCTTAACCCCAGCTTGGTGTCGGACCAGGCTGCGCCCAGATCATACCCCTGGAATTCAGGTTGTATTATCGCCAGTAGCCGAACCGTGTCGTGTTCCGTTAGCGCAGACTCGATGGCGGGAACCAGAGTATTGGTGTAATCGGCGCTGGTCACTTGCCCCGACAACTCGACTTCTATGAGTGCACCGTCAGAATTCGTATGAACCGTCATCATCGGTCAAAACCTCCAAAGCCAAATAATGACAGGACGTTAGGCGGATTCGATCCATTCGGCTACTCCACCGGCGCATTCGGGGCGGAAATAGGCGATCATTCGACCATCCTGCCCCGCCGTCGCCCCTTCGGCCCAAGGAGCAACGCCGTGCAGGCAATGGCGGTGAAGCAAATAGGCCTCTCCCGGCTTTGCAGGCAACTCGATCCTTGGGCAGGTCGCAAACACCTCGCGACGGGCGGATTGGTAGATGTCGGTTATGTCTACTTCGTGCAGGACCTCAGGTGGCATCCCTTCAAGCGCCTGCCTGAACGCGGTCCGCAGAATGTCATGACTGCCGTCCCACACCACCATCGGAGACGCGTCTGAGCTGGCCTCAGTCAGTGGAATGCCCAGAATCCAGGCATGAGGTTCATCAACCCGGCGGCGGCGATCCTGCCCTGTCGGGCGCAAACCGTCCACATGGGCCGCATCCCTGTTTCGACGGTACCGGGTGGCCGCTTCATTCTCGCCCCGGCGCGGGCGCGGATAACCCGGATAAACAACCGAAACCTGCCCCTTGTGCAGCGGTAAATCTCCAAAGTGTTTGTCGATGAACGCCATGGCCTTTCCGGTCAGAGGCCCGGACTGCCCGACCCTGCCCTTCGTGTCATTGGATAGTGCGTCGACACCGATGAACCACGTACCTTCGCAATCCAACCATTCCGCGTGGGCCGGGTCCGTTGTCGACGCCCGTGCGGCAGGCAAAGCGTGGTTCACCCATTCGGCCAAAACCGGATCATACGGGAATTTCACCCAGCCCCGGGCAGAAAAATCGCTCATAAGCCCACGGCCTTGCGCAGCATGTTCAGCGCGACCAGCGTCAGGAACACGGCGAAGACACGTTTCAACGGTTTTGGGTCCATCGCATGGGCCAGCTTTACCCCCCAGGGCGCGGTGATCATTGTCATTGCGACAACGATCCCGAAGGCCACAAGATTAACCGCGCCAATGGTCAACGGGGGGCGATGCTCGGGCGCGATATCTACAAACAAGAACCCAATGACCGAGGGTACGGCGATGATCACGCCAAACCCGGCCGCGGTCGCGACCGCGCGGTGGATAGGGGTGTTATAGAGGCTCATCAGCGGCACACCGAAACTGCCTCCACCGATGCCCATCAGAACGGAAAGAAACCCGACCAGAGGGGACAGGACGGCCCGCTTGATTCCGCCGGGCATTGCGTCGCCCAACCGCCATTCTGCGCGACCCAACCCAAGATAGGCACCGATCACCATGCCCAGAATTCCGAACAGTGCCTGCAAGGCCTCGGTCCGCAGCGCCGATGCGACCAGCACTCCGACAATTGCGCCGACGACAATACCCGGACCCCAACCGCGCAGGATATCCCAATCCACGGCACCCTTCTTGTTGTGGGCTAGAACAGACCGCATCGACGTTACAATGATCGTGGCCAGCGACGTCGCCAGACAAAGCTGCATCAGTTGCGGGCCGCCATAGCCAAGCGTCTGAAACGCATAGAAGAACGCGGGGACCAAAACGATACCGCCGCCCACTCCCAACAGCCCGGCAAGCACACCGGCCAGCGCGCCGATCACAAGCAAAAGGCCCATCATCTGGGCCAGCAACACTGTCTCGGGCATCGTCCCCCCCTTGCCGTTTAAACCTCGACCATCGGCGCAATATGGTCCAGGGCCTGTAGCATGACTTCTGGCCCGGCCCCTTCATGCACGGCCCCTTCGGACAAGGCGCGCCGCCATGCCCGCGCACCGGGGCGCCCCGCGAAGAGACCCAGCATATGCCGCGTGATCTGGTGCAAACGCCCGCCATTGGCAAGGTGCCTTTCAATATAGGGCACCATTTCTTGAACAACCGTCAGCGGATCGCGAACGGTTCCAACGCCAAAGATGCGCCGGTCGGCATCTGCCAGGATATCACCGGGCTGATGATAGGCCGCCCGACCAATCATGACACCGTCAAGACCCGCGTCCAGATGTGCTGCTGCTTCATCCAAGCTGGCGATACCACCATTGATCGATATATGCAGATCCGCAAACGCGGCTTTCATCCGATGCACAAGGTCATAATCAAGCGGTGGAACATCGCGGTTTTCCTTAGGGCTCAGCCCCTGCAACCACGCCTTGCGCGCATGGATCGTTACTCTTTGACAGCCCGCCGCACTGATCTGCTCAAGAAACGCAGGCAGAACTTCTTCGGGCTCTTGGTCATCCACACCGATGCGGCATTTGACCGTGACATCTACATTCGCCGCTTCGCGCATTGCTGCGACGCATTCTGCAACCCGTGCCGGATCTTTCATCAGAACCGCCCCGAAAGTACCAGACTGCACCCTGTCCGACGGGCATCCACAGTTCAGATTGATCTCATCATATCCTGCATCAGCACCCAAACGCGCCGCTTGCGCCAGCTCCTCCGGATCGGACCCACCCAGCTGCAAAGCCACGGGATGTTCCTGCGGTGAATGATCCAACAGATGCAGCGCCCCTCCTCGGACAAGCGCCGGTGCCGTTACCATCTCGGTATACAGCAAGGTTTCCGTGCTAAGCAGCCGATGAAAATACCGACAGTGGCGGTCGGTCCAGTCCATCATGGGGGCAATGCTCAGAGTAGCATGGTGTTGAATGTTATCTCTTCCACGTGCAGTCAACTCAACCATCCTCAAGAATACGAAACCCGCAGCTATCATAGAAAAATCGCCAAAATAAGCCAATTCTTGAGGACTTGGCAAACGAAGCTGATTTGCGGGTTCGGACGTCGTATCAAATCCGATCGCCGCGCTTTCAACACTGGGAAAATCCAGCCGCTCTCTGACTTGCCGCAGACAACGCCATTGGAGAATATGATCAATGGCTTAACAGATGTTTCCGTGATGTTTTCACTGAAGGAAACGCAAGGCGCGAGCTTTGACAGCAAGACCAATTTCGTACTCGCCCAAAAACTATGCCGAGCAGTCACATCTGTCCCAAATATCAAAATTTGATCAAATTTGGTGACAAATCTGATCCATTGAAGTACATCACGGGGAAACAGAATTGACGGAGCCCCCAATGGACCTGAGCGCCTTGCACAGTTTTCGCGTGACTGCATGTGACCTGAACGGTCAGATGCGGGGCAAACGCGTGCCCCCTGAGTATGCGGGCAAGCTGGAGAAAGGCGCCGTGCGCATGCCGTTCTCGGCACTCAATGTCGATCTCTGGGGCGCGGACATTCACGGCAGCCCGCTGGTGTTTGAAACCGGCGATGCGGATGGCGTGCTGCGCCCAACCGACCGGGGCCCGGTGCCTGTGCCCTGGCTTCCGAAAGAAACGGCGCTGGTTCCGATGAGCTTGTATGACGATGCAGGTACCCCGTTTGCGGGTGATCCGCGCCACGCTCTGTCTGCCATTCTTGACCGTTATGCCAAACGCGGCTGGTCGGTCGTTGCGGCGACTGAGTTGGAATTCACACTAATCGATGCTTCGGGTGCGCAACCGCAACCTCCGTTGAACCCGATCACCGGGCGCCGCCTGCTGCATGAATCCGTTCTGTCGGTCGCTGAAATGGATGCGTTTGAGGATTTCTTCACAGATCTCTACGATGGCTGCGCCGCCATGGATATCCCCGCGCAAACCGCCATCTCGGAAAGTGGCGTTGGCCAATTCGAGATCAACCTGAATCATCAGGATGCCATGCGCTGTGCCGACGATACGTGGCTTTTCAAGGCGTTGACACGTGGCCTGGCGCGCAAACACGGGTTTGCCGCAACATTCATGTCGAAACCCTATGCAGATGATGCAGGCAATGGGATGCATGTGCATTTCTCGGTGCTGGACCATCGGGGGCGCAATGTGTTTGACAATGGCGGGCCTGAAGGGACCGGCATTCTGCATTCCGCCGTCGCGGGTTGTGTGGCGGCCATGCCAGGCAGCACGTTGATTTTTGCGCCCCACGGCAACTCTTACACCCGGCTTGTACCGGGTGCGCATGCCCCGACCGGGGCCTGCTGGGCCTATGAGAACAGAACTGCCGCAATTCGCATCCCGGGCGGGGCAACCGCAGCGCGGCGCATCGAACACCGCGTCGCAGGTGGCGACATCAACCCCTACCTGATGCTGACCGCGGTTTTGGGTGCAGCCCTTGCCGGGATCGAAGACGGTCTGCGGCCCCCTGCCCCGATCACAGGCAATGCCTACGATATCGAAGACCTGCCTCAACTGATGCCAGACTGGGCGGCCGCAATTGACAGATTTGAGACCGACCCCCTGGTCGCCCGGCTTTTCCCGGCGGATCTGATCCAGTACCTGATCATGACCAAGCGACAGGAAATTGAACGATTTGAGCGTATCGCTCCTGAAGATCACTGGCTGAGCTATCTCGAAGCGGTTTGACCCCCCTTGCCGCCTCATTCGGACTCAGCTAGAGTTAATTTGATCAAATTTGGTGACACATGAAAATCGGCATATTACAAACCGGCCACACACCAGATGCGTTGCATGGCGAATTCGGCGACTATGATGAGCTGTTTCCTGCACTTCTCGGTGGCAACGGATTTGAGTTCCAGACCTTCGCCGTGGTCGACGGCATATTCCCAAGCGGCGCGGATGACGCAGATGGCTGGGTCATAACCGGTTCGCGCCACGGCGCGTACGAAGACCTGCCGTGGATCGCCCCGCTGGAAGACTTGGTCAGAGAGATACAGCAAAGCGGAAAGCCACTGATCGGCGTATGCTTTGGGCATCAGATCATCGCGCAGGCACTGGGCGGCAAGGTCGAGAAGTTCAAGGGCGGATGGGCCGTCGGACGCACTGAATACGAGTTTGACGGCAACACAGTCTGGCTGAATGCCTGGCATCAGGATCAGGTTGTCGAGTTGCCCGAAGGCGCGCGCGTTCTTGGTCAGAACGCATTTTGCGAAAACGCGATGCTGGCTTATGGAGACACGATCTGGACGGTTCAGGCCCACCCTGAATTCACCAATGGTTTTGTCGCGGGCCTGATGCGCACACGGGGAAAAGGCGTCGTCCCCGAAGACCTGATGCGCGAGGCCGCAAATCGCGAAACCGCCCCGGATGACAACGCCACAATCGCGCGCCATATGGCCGAGTTTTTAAAGAAAGAGAGAGCCTGATGGCTGATTGGACTGATAAACTGCCGGAAGCCGCCAAAGCCTATTTCCACGGACAGCGGCTGGACGAGGTTGAATGTATCATCTCGGACCTTCCCGGAATTGCACGTGGCAAGGCCGTGCCTGCCACGAAATTCGCCAAGCAATCCTATTTTCACCTGCCTGACAGCATATTCTTCCAGACCATCACGGGGGACTGGGGTGAAGCCGCAGGTGACGACGGGTTCATCGAAAAGGACATGATCCTGAAGCCCGACTATTCGACGGCTTCAGCCGCACCCTGGACAGGGGACTGGACGCTGCAAGTGATCCACGACGCCTATGACCGGGATGGTGATCCGATCCCTTATAGCCCCCGTAACGTGTTGAAACGCGTGGTCCAGCTGTATCACAACCGAGGCTGGAAACCGGTTGTTGCGCCAGAAATGGAGTTCTTTCTGGTCGCCCCCAACGTCGATCCCGCACAGGAAATCAAGCCGATGATGGGGCGTTCTGGCCGCCCAGCTGCGGCGCGGCAGGCGTATTCGATGACCGCGGTGGACGAGTTCGGCCCGGTCATCGACGATATCTATGACTTTGCCGAACATCAGGGGTTCGAAATCGATGGCATCACCCAGGAAGGCGGTGCGGGCCAGTTGGAGATCAACCTGCGCCACGGCAACCCGGTCAAACTTGCTGATGAGGTATTCTACTTCAAACGCCTGATCCGCGAGGCGGCGTTACGGCACAATTGTTTTGCAACCTTCATGGCCAAACCGATCGAGGAAGAGCCGGGTTCGGCCATGCATATCCATCACTCGATTATCGACATGGAGACCGGCCAGAACATCTTTTCGGGTCCGCAGGGCGGCGAAACGGACGCGTTCTATCACTTCATTGCCGGGTTGCAGAACCATCTGCCCGCCGGTCTGGCCGTGATGGCACCTTATGTGAACTCGTATCGTCGCTACGTGAAAGACCACGCCGCGCCGATCAATCTGGAATGGGCTCGCGACAACCGCACTACAGGCATTCGCGTTCCACTGTCCGGACCTGAATCGCGCCGTGTCGAAAACCGCATTGCCGGTATGGATTGCAACCCGTATCTGGGCATCGCCCTGTCGCTGGCGTGCGGCTATCTGGGTCTGGTTGAACAAGAACGCCCGCGTCGTCAATTCTATGGTGACGCCTATGAAGGCGAAGGGGATATCCCCCAGGTCATGGGCGATGCGCTGGATATGTTTGACGAAGCCACAGCCCTTCACGAAATCCTTGGCCCCGAGTTTGCCCGCGTCTATGGCATCGTGAAGCGGGCCGAATATGAAGAATTTCTGCAGGTCATCTCTCCGTGGGAACGGGAACATCTGCTGATCAACGTCTGAGACTTTTCGTGAATCTGCTCTATTCCAATGACCGCAAGGGCGAATACCCTGCCAGCTGGTATGCCGCGACGGCGAACCCAACGGAACGCTTTCCTGTTTTGGCCGAAGATATTACGGCGGATGTCTGCGTTGTGGGCGGTGGCTACACAGGCCTGTCCGCAGCATTGCATCTGGCCGAGGCGGGGTTCGATGTCGTTCTGCTTGAAGCCCACCGTGTCGGATTTGGTGCCTCGGGGCGCAATGGTGGCCAGCTGGGCAGCGCGCAGCGGATGGATCAGGAAGACCTCGAGCGTCTTGTTGGCGACCCGGATGCTGCAAAGCTGTGGGACCTAGCCGAAGACGCCAAGGATCTGGTCAAATCACTGATCTCCAAGCACCAGATCGCGTGCGACCTGCAACCCGGCGTCGCGGTTCTGGGTCTGTCAGCTTCAGAACGAAAAGAGCTGCACACCCATGCAGGCCATCTGTCCGACCGTTATCAGTATGACCAGATCAAGCTGCTGGATGAAGACGAAGGCCACAAACTGTGCCCCTCGCCCGCTTACAAGGGCGGGTATCTGGACATGGGGGCCGCTCATTTGCACCCATTGAATTTTGCGCTGGGGTTGGCACAGGCGGCGGCCAAAGCGGGTGTTCGCATTTTTGAGGGCACCGAAGTCATCGATATTGACGAAACCCGGCCTGCACTGATCCGGACCGCCAGGGGGAACGTTAGGGCCGACCATGTTGTGCTGGCCTGCAATGGCTACCTTGGCAATCTCAACCGGACCGTCGCGGCCCGTGTCATGCCCATCAACAACTTCATCGCAGCGACTGAACCCCTTGGCAGCGAGGCCGCGCGGGTCCTGACTCAGGATGTCGCGGTCGCGGATACCAAGTTCGTGGTGAACTATTTCCGCCTCAGCGCCGATGGCCGGCTTCTGTTCGGTGGCGGCGAAAGTTATGGCTATCGTTTTCCTGCGGATGTCGCGGCGAAGGTCCGCAAGCCGATGACCGAAATCTTCCCACATCTGCGCGATGTCAAAATCGACTACGCATGGGGTGGGACGCTGGCCATTACCATGCGGCGGATGCCTTATCTGGTGCGTATCGCACCCAATATTCTGTCTGCTTCCGGCTATTCCGGTCATGGTGTAGGCACCGCGACCCATGCAGGGCAATTGATGGCACTGGCCATTCAGGGCCAATCGGAAGGGTTCGATACAATGGCCCGCGTGCCAACCCTGCCCTTCCCCGGCGGCTCCACCCTGCGCAACCCGCTGCTTGTGCTGGCAATGACATGGTTCGCCATGCGGGACCGGCTTGGGATCTGATCCACGTTACTTGTGACATATTGGTGAATTTCCGCTGGCGCGGCGATTGAGGGCTTGGATTGCCGCCTGAATAGCTTTATCTTTACCAAAGATAGAATTCGGGAATTCCAAATATGACGCTTCCACCAAACGTTCATGACGCCGAACCCATCCCAGAAGCAGCAAAAGAAGCCATCGACGCCCTGATGCAGTCGGGCGACTTGTTTCGCTATACCGCCCCGCAAGATGCCCCGGTGGCTTTGCTGGAGGCTGAGTTTGCCGAACTTCTGGGCACAAAATACGCTCTCGCTGTTTCATCCTGTTCTGCTGCGCTGTTTCTGTCGCTCAAGGCACTGAGTCTGCCGCGCGATGCGCGCGTCCTGATCCCCGGCTTCACATTTGCCGCGGTTCCCTCGTCGGTCATTCACGCGGACTGCATCCCGGTTCTGTGCGAAGTGGGTGAGAATTATCGCATCGACATGGCCGATTTCGAGGGCAAGCTCGACAGCGTTCAGGCGGTGATCATCAGTCACATGCGCGGCCACACATCTGATATGGACGCGATCATGGCGCTGTGCGACACGCGTGACATCCCGGTGATCGAAGACGCTGCGCATTCGCTGGGCACGACCTGGCATGGCAAAAATATAGGCACCATCGGCAAGGTCGGCTGTTTCTCGTTTCAGTCCTACAAGATGATCAATGCGGGCGAAGGCGGTATTCTGATCTCAAACGATGCTGATCTGGTGGCCCGTGCCGTCATCATGTCGGGCGCGTACGAACATAACTGGAAGAAACATAAAGGACCGCACGGCGACAACTCGCCCGAATTGGAAGAGGCCTTCGCCCGCTGGCAGAACAAGTTGCCACTGTATAACCTGCGCTTGAACAACCTGAGCGCCGCTGTGATCCGCCCGCAGATCCCGGAACTGGCCCGTCGTGTCCGCGATGGTCTTGCGAATCACGACTACGTTGCCGGGCGCTTGAATACCTCACCCCATATCAATGTGCCCGCGCCCTTGCCCCCCGAGCAGCGCGCGCCGGATTCTATTCAATTCAATCTGGTTGGGTTGCAGGAACACGAGATTCGCGCATTTGCCGCCGCATCCGAGGCACGCGGTGTCAAAGTTCAGGTCTTTGGCCTGAGCCAGGACAATGCACGCGCTTTCTGGAACTGGCAATTTCTGCCGGAAACGTTCGAGCTGCCGCAAACACGTGACATACTGATGAAAGCGTGTGACGTCCGACTGCCCGTACGCCTGACACGCGCAGAGCTGGACGTGATCGCCGATATTCTGCTGGCCGCGGTCGGCGAAGTGACCGGCCCAATGCCGGTCTACGGCACCTGAGATTAGAACTGACCCACTAAAATGGTGGGCCTTTTCCTCAGGCTCACCTTAATTCAGTTTTGAAAGCTTCTGTTGAAGTTCGGCCAACTGTTTCTTGATATCGTCAAGATCCTCTTTCGGCTCTGACTTCTCGCTTTCCTTCTCTGGCGAGGACCATCTGCCAGACAACCCACCAGTCATAGCCTTCAGAAAGGCCTGCTGCTGTGCTTTCAACGCTTCAAAACCCGGCATCTGGGACATCGGGTTCATGGCGTTCATGTTTTCCATCATCTTGCTTTGGCTTTCGCGCAGCATATCGAACGAGCTTTGCAGGAATTGCGGCATCATGCCCCCGCCAGGCAGCATGTAACTGCGCACAAGATCGTTCAGAACATTGACAGGCAGCACATTCTCGCCGCGGCTTTCATGTTCAGCAATGATCTGCAGCAGATACTGCCGCGTCAGGTCGTCGCCGGATTTCAGGTCGATGATTTGTACTTCGCGCCCGTCACGGATGAATCCCGCGATATCTTCGAGCGTCACGTAATCGCTGGTCTCGGTGTTATACAGCCGACGGCTGGCATAGCGCTTGATCAGCAGCGGTTTTTCTTGGTCCGACACCGGGTACCCTCCCCAAGGATGATGCGTTGCAGCACAGGTTATGCGAGTGCAGCACAAAAAGAAAGGGCAGGTCAATGGACCTGCCCAACGCGATTGCACCTATAGGGAGGGTCGGGTGCGTTTCGCTGACTTTTCTTACTTCGCAGCAGCAGCTTTTTTAGCGGCTGTGGTCACGTCGTTGGTTGCTTTTTTAACAGCGGCGGATGCTTCTTCCGCAGCTTCTTTACCAGCAGCCATCAGCAGTTCGACGGTTTCGGTCTGAACTTTTTTCGCGATTTCTGCGAAAGCGGCCATGTTCTCGGCTGCAACTTCAGCAGACGCGCTTGCGAAATCGGTTGCTGCTTTTGCGTAGTCGGCAGGCTCTGCCTTGGCTTTCGACATCTCGGTCAGTTTGGCCAGCGTGTCTTTGGTCCATTTGCTCGAGATTTCTGCCGATTTCTCTGCTGCTTCCAGAGCAACGCCCGACAGCTTTTCATTCAGCGAAGCGGTCGATTTGAATGCGCCTTCCATTGCGGTTGTGTCCACGGGGAATGCACCCATCATGTCTTTCATGATCGCGGTAAAGTCTTGGGTCTTAGCCATTGTCATAATCCTTTTAGCCAGTCCGGGCCCACCCCGGGTTTCATCAGCTTGAGGACAATATGATTGCTGCAGCGCAGCATTGCAAGTTTTTTCTTGCTGCGCTGCAGAAAAAATCAAGTTTCAGAATGAAATCAGGCGTTTGGTTTTGCCACTACATACGTTCCGGGTGCAGCACCCAGGCTCGGGTGCTTCGAATCGCCAGGTTCACGGGCCGGTACCTGCTTGCCCGACTGTTTCTTAAGCCAGGCATCCCACATGGGCCACCAAGACCCTTCATGAAAATCGGCTTCCTTTAACCAGGTGGCGGCGTCTGTTTTCAAATCCGGGTTGGTGTAATGCCCATACTTTTTCTTGCTGGGCGGGTTCACAATGCCCGCAATATGACCCGACTCGGAAACCACGAAAGTTTTTGATCTCGAGCCCATCTTTTGCACACCGCGATAGCAGTCTTTCCACGCCGCGATATGATCGGTTTCGCATGTGATGGCTATCAGGGGCACATCAACGTCACCGAGCTTCAGCTTATGCCCCAGTACCTCAAAGCCATCGGTCGCGAATTCATTGCGCTGGCATAGCCCACGCAAGTACTCCACCGCCATTTTCGCAGGCAGGTTGGCTCCGTCACCGTTCCAGTACAGCAAATCAAAGGCCGGGGGCACTTCCCCCATCATGTAACTGCGAATGGCCGGGCCATAGATAAGGTCACGTGATCTCAAGAATGACATTGTGCGCGCCATGATCCACGACCGCAGAACACCTTCCTTTTTCACTTCTTCTTCGATTCCGTCGATAAAATCGTTTTGTAGGAAAGGCGTGAACTCTCCCTGATCGGAAAAATCCGTCAATGCGGTGAACAGGGTCGCCGATTTGACCGACTTGTCTCCTCGCTGTTTCAGCAGAGACAGCGTCAGGCTCAGGGTGGTACCTGCAATGCAATACCCCACCGCGTTGACCTGTTTGACCTTGCAAATCTTCTTGGCCGCCTCGATCGCGGTCAGGAAACCGTCCTGAATGTAGTCTTCCATGCCGGTTTCGGCATAGCTTTCGTCCGGATTGACCCAGCTCACTACAAACAGGGTATATCCCTGCTCGGTGATCCATTTGATCATGCTGTTCTGGGCTTTCAGGTCCAGAATATAGAACTTGTTGATCCAGGGCGGGAACAGGACAATCGGTGTCTCACATACAGTTTCGGTCGCCGGCTTGTACTGGATCAGTTCCATCATCCGGTTACGATAAACCACCTCCCCCGGCGTCGTCGCCAGGTTACCGCCGACCTCAAAGGCACTCTCATCTGCCAGTTTGACGACCAGCTCGCCATTGTTGGCCTCAAGATCTGACACAAGGTTTTCCAACCCCTTGATCAGTGACTGGCCCTCGGTTTCGACCGCTTTTTGTAATGCATCCGGATTGGTCGCCAGGAAGTTTGTCGGCGCCATCATATCGACGATTTGCTGCGAGAAATATTGCAGCCGCCTTTTGTCCTTGGCATCCAGATCGTCCACGGACGCAACAGCCTGCGCGATCGCTTGCGCATTGGTCTGGTATTGCTGGCGGATCAGTCGGAAATAGGGATTGGTCTCCCAAAGGGGGTTCGAAAATCGCTTGTCTTCTGTTTTGGGGGCTTCGCCTTCCGCGTCAGACGCAGTCAGCGCTTTCTGCGCCTCGGCAAAGTTCAGCACTGACTTGCCCCAGAATTCTATCTGCTGTTCCAGTAGTTTGGCGGGATTTTGCCAAGCCTCCGCCCAGTAGGCACTTGCTGCTCGTGCGAAAAGCTCTTGATTCGGGCCGTCCAGCGCGGGTGTGTGCGGCCGTTTTACAGCCATGACCTCAATCAGGCGCTTGGACAGCTTCTCGACCTTTTCCATATTTTCTTTAAGGCGTTCAATATGTTCTTCGGATACGTCTGGCATGTGGTCTTCACTAGTTGTCATTTTAACAATTCCCCCCTAACCTCGCTGCTATGCAGAATAACGTCGTGGGTGCTGGGGGGCAAAGCGACGAATGGTCCGAACTCTCAGGCTGACACTCAGGAGGCCCCATTTATGCGCTACATGATGACCTACGACCTGATGGAAACTGCGCGAAACACCAACCAGTGGCTTGGTGCAACCGCCAGCGCGATGGCGTCTTATCCGATGTTTTCCATGGTGCCGAACCCCGCATTCAACTGGATGGCCGCCTGGGGTGAAGTGACCGAGCGTACGTTCCAGCGGATGGTTGCAAAGCCCGATTGGGGTATTCGCACGTTCACCTGCGAAGATGGCAAGGATCATCTGGTTGAAATCACGACCGTTCTGGAACGCCCTTTTGGTGATCTGGTACATTTCCGCATCAATGGCCGAAAAGAACAACCGCGCAAAGTGCTGTTGGTTGCCCCGATGTCCGGTCACTATGCAACGTTGCTGCGGTCGACAGTCAAAAGCCTTCTGGTCAATTGCGAAGTCTACATCACCGATTGGCATAATGCGCGCGATATCCCTGTGTCTGCAGGTAAATTCGATGTCGAAGACTACACGCTCTACCTTGTAGATTTTATGAAAGAGCTTGGACCGGACACCCATGTTGTTGCCGTTTGCCAGCCTGCGCCTCTGACCTTGGCCGCAACGGCATACCTGGCCGAGATTGAACCCAAAGCTCAACCAAGCACCCTGACGCTAATAGGTGGCCCCGTCGACCCGGACGCAACGCCGACCGATGTGACAGACTTCGGTCGTCGCGTCACCATGGGCCAGTTGGAAGAAACAATGATCCAGCGTGTTGGCTTCAAGTACAAGGGCGTTGGACGTATGGTCTATCCGGGTCTGCTGCAATTGGCCTCGTTCATGTCCATGAACGCAGATCGTCACTCCAAAGCGTTTTCCGACCAGATCCAGCGCGTCATGCGGGACGAGGCCTCGGACCAGGATGCCCATAACCGTTTCTATGACGAATACCTGGCCGTGATGGACATGACAGCCGAGTTCTATCTTTCGACGGTCGAGCGGGTCTTCAAAAATCGAGAGATTGCGAGAAACGAGTTCGTGGTCGCGGGTCACAAGGTGGACATCAGTAAGATTACCGATGTTGCGGTGAAGACTGTCGAAGGTGCAAATGATGACATCTCCGCACCCGGCCAGTGTATTGCCGCGCTGGATTTGTGCACCGGCCTGCCGGACAGCAAAAAGGCAAGCCACGTCGAACCCGGTGCCGGTCATTATGGTATCTTCGCAGGCCGCAGCTGGCGCGACAACATTCGCCCTCTTGTGATTGATTTCATGAACGAAAACGCGCGAAAACCAAACCGTCGCGCGGCCAACTCCAACAAGGTAGCCTAACCGACATGAGCGGGTCAGCGCAAAATGGCCTCGCCTTTTCCTGTCTATGCGGCAACTTGCAGGGACGTATTTCAACCCGCGGTGTTAGGCAAGGCACACATGTTGAGTGTTTCTGCAATGATTGCCGAGCCGCTCAACTGTATTTCAAGCAACCGGACCCCGCACCCGGACCTGTCGGGATTTTTCAGATCGCACCGGATGAGATCGAAATCAGCACAGGAAGTCAGTATCTTGCGGCGATGCAACTCAGCCCCAAGGGCATGCTGCGTTGGTACGCCAGTTGCTGTAACGCACCTTTGGCGGCAACGCCCAAAACCGCGAAACTCCCGTTTGCTGGCGTTATCGTCGGCCGGGTTGCGGGTGGTGCTTCGGCGCTAGGACCCGTCACGACACGCGGGTTTGTTCCCCAACCAAACGGAAAGCAAAAGCACGAAAATCCCGGCGCCGCCATTTTTGGCCTGTTGCGCAGGGCCGCCGGATCGCGCCTGTCCGGGCGGTGGAAGTACACACCGTTTTTCGACCGGAATACCGGTGAGCCCGTGGTTATGCCAACTGTCATTTCAAAGACTGAACGCGCGACGCTTTACCAATAATCAAACCGTTGCTGGGCGTCCAACCAGGTTTGCAGCGCCTCATTGACGATGTCGGGCGTCTCCAGTGTCGGCAAGTGACCAGCCTTTTCAATAACCAGCAGTTCCGCTCCGGGTATGAGCTCTGCCATGAAAGAATGCCGTTTGACCGGTGTCATAGTGTCATGCGCACCTCACAGAACCAACGTGGGCACCTTGATGCGACGCAATGCGGCTTGTTGATCCGGGCGGCGTTGCAGAGCACGCATCTGACGCACGAAGGTTTCAACACCCAAATCCTGTGCCATTGCCAACAAGCCGTTCAGGATGGGAATACGCTGCGGGCCCGGTGCCAGCGTGTCGGACCCCACAAGTTTCCGCATGACCTCCTCCAACCGGCCACCCTGCGCGCCAATGATCAGGTCTTCGCGACTGGCAGCCATTTGAGGCGTGTCCGCCTGTGCATCAGTGGCCATCAGGCACAGGCGTGACACACGTTCCGGCGCCCGGCGGATCAGCTCTAACGCCACCACACCACCCATGCTTAATCCAGCCAGTGCAAACCGATGTGGAAGCTGGTCCAGCAGACCCGAGGCGATCTCTTCGATACGCTCACCTGCGGAAATCGGCGCAACGGTTACGGGTCGCGTCCGCGAAATCACCTCGATCTGAGGGCGATACAGTCGGGCATCACACATCAGTCCAGGTAGCAGTACCAGCGGCTCGATCACACGGGGCCTCCATGCGCTCGGTATTCCGAGCCTTTGGGTTTGTAGTCAGGTTGAGAGTTTATCACATTCAAACCAGCGGAACGTCACGGATAGGCGATTGCCCGAAAAGCCGGAAAGTCAGCATAGCGGGACCGCCGTGAAGCTGCACTTTCCTCGGGCTCAGCGCCCGGTTTCAGCAGGCATCCGCGTGGCGCAATGTAGCTGTCAATCCGGCGCTGCGGTTTAGGGCGCCACACCAGATTGAAAGCGCAGAGTTTCGGAAAAAACCAGATCTCGGAGTAATCCAGGTGATCATGCATCCACCATGCCAGATCCCGCCAATCCCTGCCCTGCGCATACTGATCCGCGAACCAGGGAATTACAACAGACGCCCCGGCAATCCTCGCGTCCCCGGCCCCACGATCCCAGATGTGGCATTCCAACGGGTGATCATTTCGGGCACAGTTCAGTTTGTTTTCATTGCCAAACCTGTTTAGCGACGGTGAGCGATAGCCCGAGCGCACGGCGATCCTGCCAAAGGTCTCTTCCAGCGGGTCCAGCAGAGTTTCACAGAACGCACGTCCCGTCTCGATAGCCAGATCCGGGTTGTCTGGAATGTTCTGTTTCTGGTGAAAGTTCCCGATCTCGGAATAGAGGAAATCGCGCATGAAGAAATACCGGGACAGACGAACGCGCCCCAACGTCTCAAGGCTCCACATACTGCCCGGCTTTCGCATCGTCCCTCGACCCGAGGCCGCCATCATTCCACCCCCAGCCCTTTTAGCCAATCCAGAATACCGTCCACAGCCGCGTCGGTCTGCCCTGGAGACATCAGGCGACCGGCAATAACATGGGATGACGGATCATCTTCGGGGGCCATTGTCACCAGTTTAACGGATGCTGGCGCACCCCACGCTTTGGCGACCTCGTGGGTTCGGTCAGGGCGCACCACCTGATCGTTGTCCGAGAACCAGAACAGCACGGGCACCAGGGCATTCGAGAAATCCAGCGCATAGACTTTTTCAACCAGAACGGACATCGGCACGACCGATTCCCACGGATAGACAGTAGACCAATATTTGTTCTTCTCCGGGTCTGACCCCGATACATCGCGTTCGTCCCCCATCAGGACCGGTAACCAATCCCTTGCCCATGGCAAAGTGGGGATCCAGGCCGCAGACGTGTTGACCCCGAAATTAGGTGAGACAAAGACCATGCCGACAACATCTTTGCTGAGGCTGGCATCCAAAGCGGCGGCGGCTGCAAGCGTCGCACCGGTCGACGTTGAGATCACGATGACCTTGTCCCCAACAGCACGTGCGGCTGCCAATCCCTCGGCAGTGTCCAGCATCCAGCCCGAGGCAGTGCCTTCTGCCATGGCTGATCCGGTTCGCCCGTGACCTTGCAAGCGTGTGTAAACCAGATTGGCCCCCAGCGCGTCTGCTACAAGGTCTGGTACTGGCCGGATTTCCTCGGAACTTGCTGAAAAGCCATGGATGTAAAGAACGGAATACGGGGTGCGCCGTTCGTTAAAGCCATCCTGCCAGATCACTCGTTTTTCGACACCCGGAACGATATCGTCAAACGCGGCTTCGGTGCTTTCGAAATAAACCTGTACGCCCTCACCGAACTTGCGCGGATCAAAGCTTGGGCTCAGGTTCACCTCTTCGCGCGGACCAAACCAGTAGATAAGGCCGCCGATGACAATAAACGCAAGGAACAAGCGCCCCAGAAGCCATCCCAAACGCCGCATCACGCGTCTCCCAACACATCCAGAACCGCCGCCTCGATCAAGCCAAGACATGCATCATCCGAGAACCTGTGATCGGCATCCTTGACCAAAAGAAGCTGCATGTCCGGCCCTGTTGCGTGGTCCAGCAACCTAACGGCCGTTTCAGTCGAAACGGCTGTATCCGCTGTTCCCTGTAGGAAACGAACCTTGAACGGCAGGTTCAACGTGTCGCGCAGTACAAGGCGCTGCCGCCCATCTTCGATCATCCGTTTGGTGACGATGTAAGGTTCCATGTAATCGGACGGCAACTCGACATGCCCGACAGTTTCCAGGGCGGCTTTCTGGTCATCGGTGAAGGATGCCCAATAGCCATCTTCCGTGAAATCCGGCGCGGCGGCGATCGTGACCATACCTGCAATCTGGTCCGGCAGGGCCTTGGCCAGCAAAAGCGCCTGCCACCCCCCCATGGACGAGCCGACAACGATCAGCGGCCCCTTGGTCAAGGCATCGACCGCAGCGATAGTGTCCTCATGCCAATCCCCAATGCAGCCATCCTTGAACGCGCCAGAGCTTTCGCCATGACCGGAATAATCAAACCGCAAAAAGGCCCGCCCCCGCGCCTGCGCCCAAGCTTCCAGATGGGCTGCCTTGGTGCCTTCCATATCCGACATAAGCCCACCCAGAAAAACCAGGGTCGGCCCTGAGCCTTCGGTTTTGTGATAGGCCAGTTTTCGCCCTTGTGCTGTTTCCAGAAAATCCGTCGCCGCCATGAAACCCTCTTATGCTTTGGGGAACATCATGCACGGCAGCCCGTTGGTCGCAATTCCCGAATTCGGGGTGTCGTGGCGTCAGTGACCGTACCCTGCGACCCTTGACAGGAATTGCTGCACCTGCCACATCAGCCAGACGCAAATAACCCGCAACCGGGCGTTCAGTGGGCGCCAAACCGACGAGGAGAGCCGAAATGGCCCTGCATTCAAAATCCGTCTCTCTCACTTTCCCAGATGGCAATGCACGTTCCTATGACGCAGGGGTTACGCCTGCGCTGGTGGCTGCCGATATTTCAAGTTCGCTGGCCAAAAAGGCCATCTCGGCCACCGTTGACGGCAAACACTGGGACCTGCAATGGCCGATCGAAGCCGATGCACAGATTGCCATCCACACCATGAAGGATGACGCACAGGCCAACGAGCTGATCCGTCACGATCTGGCCCACATCATGGCCCGCGCCGTGCAGGAAATCTGGCCTGCGACCAAGGTCACCATCGGCCCCGTTATCGAAAACGGCTGGTATTATGACTTCGACCGGGAAGAACCGTTCACGCCCGAAGATCTTGGCCTCATCGAGAAAAAGATGAAAGAGATCATCAACAAGCGCGATCCTGTCACCACCGAGGTTTGGGATCGCGAGCGGGCCATCGAGTTCTACAAGGCCAATAACGAGCCCTACAAGGTTGAGCTGATCGAAGCCATTCCCGGGGACGAGCCGTTGCGCATGTACTGGCACGGCCACTGGCAGGATTTGTGCCGCGGTCCCCATCTGCAACATACCGGTCAGGTTCCCGGTGATGCGTTCAAGCTGATGTCCATCGCCGGTGCCTATTGGCGCGGCGACAGCAACCGCGCGATGCTGCAACGCATCTACGGCGTGGCCTTCACCGGCAAGGAAAAACTGAAAGACCACCTTCATATGCTGGAAGAGGCCGCAAAGCGCGACCACCGCAAACTAGGCCGAGAGATGGACCTGTTTCACATGCAGGAAGAAGCCCCCGGTCAGATTTTCTGGCACCCCAATGGCTGGACCATCTACACCCAGTTGCAGGACTACATGCGACGTCAGCAGCGCAAGGGTGGGTATGTCGAGGTAAACACGCCGCAGGTCGTTGACCGCAAACTGTGGGAACGATCAGGCCACTGGGACAAATATCAGGAAAACATGTTCATCGTCGAAGTCGACGAGGAACATGCCCGCGAAAAGGCCGTCAACGCGCTCAAACCGATGAACTGCCCCTGCCATGTCGAGATTTTCAAGCAAGGCCTGAAATCCTATCGCGACCTGCCGCTGCGCATGGCCGAGTTCGGATCGTGTAACCGTTACGAACCCTCTGGTGCATTGCATGGCATCATGCGGGTGCGCGGGTTCACGCAGGACGACGCCCATATCTTTTCAACCGAAGAACAGATCGAGGCGGAGACCGCCGAATTCATCCGTTTCCTCAGCGTGATCTACAAGGATCTGGGGTTCGAGGATTTTTCGGTGAAATTCTCTGACCGTCCCGAAACCCGCGCCGGATCGGACGAGGTATGGGACAAGGCAGAAGCGGCACTTTTGTCCGCCACCCGTGCCGCCGGGATCGAACCGGAACTGAACCCGGGCGAAGGTGCATTCTATGGTCCGAAACTGGAATTCGTTCTGACGGACGCCATCGGGCGTGACTGGCAATGCGGCACCTTCCAGGTCGATTTCGTTCTGCCCGAACGGCTGGACGCCACCTATATCGGCGCCGACGGGGCCAAACACCGCCCCGTCATGTTGCATCGCGCCACGCTGGGATCCTTCGAACGCTTTATCGGTATCCTGATCGAGGAACACGCAGGCAAATTGCCGTTCTGGCTGGCCCCGCGTCAGGTCGTCGTCGCGTCCATCACGTCCGACGCGGACGACTATGTCGCCAAAGTGGTCGAAACCCTGCGCGCGGCAGGTGTGCGGGCCGAGGCTGACATCCGCAATGAAAAGATCAACTACAAGGTCCGTGAGCATTCGGTCGGCAAAGTGCCTGTAATTCTGGCCGTCGGTCACCGTGAAGTTGACGAGCGCACCGTAAGCGTGCGGCGACTGGGTGAAAAACAGACTCAGGTACAACCGCTTGATGTTGTAACAAAAGAGCTGGCACGCGCCGCCACCCCGCCAGATCTGCTGTAACAAACAGCACCATATCCAAAAAAATCCGACCCCTCTTATGGGGTCGGATTGTAACATTTCACCCTTTCTTCATCAAAAACAATGTATTACGCTACAAGGGGGCAGGCCGCCCCATGACGCGCTTGTGAGACACGGGCTCGTGAATTCAACTCTACCCACCAAGCCACTACCTTTGTCATTGTCACAAGCAGACATACCCAGTCATCAAGAGGATTACCGAGATGTCGAAAACAGCTAAATCCCTGGTTATCGCAACCGCAGTCGCAGCCGCCGTATCGGGTGCCGCAACCACAGCAAGCGCACAGGCAAAAGAAAAGTGCTATGGTGTATCGCTGGCCGGCCAGAACGACTGTGCCGCAGGCCCCGGCACCACCTGCGCAGGCACCTCGACCGTTGATTATCAGGGCAACGCCTGGACCCTGGTTGACGCAGGCACTTGCGCCGACATCGAACTTCCTGCGGAAGCAAACGGCACGCCGCGCAAAGGTTCATTGGAAGCGCTGGAACGCGACCTGCCGGCATAAGATTGGCCTGACGATTTCAAGGGGCGGGCACCATCGCCCGCCCTTTCCCTTTCGTGATCGAGGAACTGGCTCATGTTGGATGACACCCACCGGTCAAACCGCCTGCCTGCAGCGCCGGGCGTAGGTTACAAACCGCAACATTTTGCTCAGATACTTGAACACGCACAGCCTGTTGCATGGCTGGAAATCCATGCCGAGAACTATATGGGCGACGGCGGGCGGCCCTTGGCGCAGCTGCGCCACCTCTCCGAAAAGTTCCCAATCTCGGTCCATGGCGTTGGCCTTTCCATTGGCGGTGAAGGCGCGCTGGACCTTGATCATCTGGCCCGGCTAAAACACCTGGTAGGCTGGCTGAACCCTGCAAGCTTTTCCGAACATTTGGCCTGGTCCACCCATGACAGCCATTTTTACAACGACCTGCTGCCCCTTCCCTATACCGACGAAACTCTTGCGCGGGTTTGTGAACATATCGACCAGGTCCAGCACACGGTCGGGCGCCAGATGCTGCTGGAAAACCCGTCCAGCTATCTGGCCTTCGAGGAAAGCACCTGGTCCGAACCTGATTTCCTGAGGGAGATTGCCAGGCGCACCGGTTGCGGCTTGTTGCTGGACGTAAACAATGTCTTTGTCTCGGCCACCAATCTGGATTTCTCGCCGCAAGGTTATATTGACGCCTATCCGCTTGAAAAAGTGTCGGAAATCCACCTTGGCGGCCATGATGAGGATGAAGACGACCACGGTCATCCGCTGCTGATCGACAGTCACGGACGTGAAGTGGTCGATCCGGTGTGGACCCTGCTGGATTATGTGCTGGAGCGTTCGGGGCCAAAACCCATTCTGATCGAATGGGACACTGATGTGCCGGATTGGCCCGTTCTCCGAAATGAGGCCGTTCGCGCGCAATCCGCACTGGACCGGATACCGGTATGAGCGTTTCGCAATCTGAATTCCGCGCGGCCATGATGGATGCGTCAGCGCCCGTTCCCGGCGGATTGCTGGACGGTGGCGCGCGCCCCGCCGGTCGCCGGTTCAGCGTGTACCGCAACAATGTTGCGGTGTCGCTGACCGAAGCGATGCATCAGGCGTTTCCCGTGATTGCCAAATTGCTAGGGGCGCAGAACATGGATGGGCTGGCCGGGATTTTCCTGCGTCAACACCCGCCCTCCTCTCCTCTGATGATGTTTTATGGCGAGGCGTTTCCTGATTTTCTGGCCGGAATGCCCCAACTTGCCCATCTCGGATATCTGCCCGACGTGGCCCGGTTAGAGATTGCCTTGCGCAAGTCCTACCACGCCGCCGACAGCGAACCTGCACCGGCAGACGTTTTAGCGGTCGAGCCCGAGCAGGTCATGCAGGCCCGGTTGCAGTTTGCACCGGCCATGCAGGTGATCCGCTCGGACTGGCCCATTCACGCTATCTGGCGCTTCAACGTGGAAGCCGATGCCCCGAAACCAGATGCACGGGCCGAGGATGTGTTGATCACGCGCGCTGAGTTCGACCCGACACCCAATCCGCTTCCAGCGGGTGGTGCAGACTGGATCACCTATATGCAGAACGGCGACACAATCGGCGGGGCATTTGAAAAAACGACTGCTGAACTGCCTGAATTTGATCTTGGAACCACTCTGGCGCTGCTTCTGAAGGGTGGTTCAATAACCTCTGTGACTATCGAAAGGCCCAAGACATGACTGCTCTGATCTCAACCTACAATAACACCATGGGAAAACTGGACTTTGCGTCTGGCTGGTTGACCCCTACGCTGGCACGGCTGGTCTTTGTTGCGGTTCTTCTGGTCTATTACTGGAACTCAGCCATGCTGAAGATCGACGGGTCGATCTTTTCGCCTTCGGCAGGTGCCTTTGGTCAGATTTTCCCCAAAGCGGCAGAAGCTGTTCTTTATGACGTGTCCCAAATGACGTTCTTCCAACGCATCGTCATCTTCATGGGAACGGTTGCAGAATTTGTGCTTCCGACGCTTCTTCTGGTTGGACTGTTCTCGCGTCTGGCGGCTTTGGGCATGATCGGTTTTATCTGGGTGCAGACCCTTGTCGACGTCACCGGACATGGCGTGAAACTGGGCAGCCTGTTCGACGCGGCCCCGTCCCTGATGGATCAGCGCACGATGTGGACCTTCCTGATGCTGGTGATCGTCGTCAACGGCGCAGGCCCGATCTCACTCGACCGGATCCTGCGCCTTAAGTAACTTAGAAATGCGCCTTGGGCTGGTCCGGTTTTCCTGCGGCCAGCCCAAGTACTCCGGCGACAGCAGCAAATGTGATCGGGAACATGGTGAAAACACCAAAGCCGAACGCGTAGTACATCGCGGCCGCCGACACCAGCAACAAGACCCCGGCAATCAACGCGCGCGCTGGCGCCATGGCCCCGCCCGCGATTGCCAAGAGGGGCGCGATAATCGAAATGGCTTGCACCAGATCAGGATTGTCGACCTGGCTTAGCATGCCTTCAATTTCACCGACATGGTCAACCACGACCACCTTCGCATAGCCGAAGAACCCGACGATCATGCCGATCAACCCGGCGATTACACCCAATAACATTGCGGCATTACGCATTGAAAATCCTCATTGTTGCTTTCAGGCAGATAGGCACTCGTTCAAGAAATGCCAAGCTGAGCACGGGTTTCAGCCGTCCAGCCCAACAACAGCCTGCCATCCGCTTCGATCAGTGGGCGTTTCATCAGGGCCGGATGCTCTCTCAAAAGCTCCAAAGGGGCCTTGGCACGCTGGGTTTCGTCCAATCCGCGCCATGTCGTCGATCTGGTATTAAGCAAGTCATTGCCGAACTCAGCAAAGGCCCGTGACAGCACCGAATCCGGCACACCGTCGCTGCGTACGTCAAAAAACTTGGCGTCTGGAAGTGATTTCAATGCCTTGCGACAGGTGTCACAGTTTTTCAATCCATAAAGCTGCATGTCTTTGACGCTCCTGCCCTTGCTTCCTTTTTAGGCAATCTTGCCCGTTTCTTGCGGTTATTCTTGATTTTTTACTTCACCGTGCAATGTTGAAAAAGGCGAAACGCACGAATTGGACTGTTCAGCATGCGCTACGCAGTTTTTTTGTGTGGTGACGCTGACCACAGCCCCCACCAATTTGTGGGACAATGCGTAAGTAGAAGGAGACACGGGACATGCCAACCGGCACCGTGAAATGGTTCAATACCACCAAAGGCTATGGATTTATTGCCCCTGACGAAGGGGGCAAAGATGTGTTTGTACATATCTCGGCCGTAGAACGGTCCGGCCTCACCGGACTCGCAGACAACCAAAAAGTTTCGTACGAGTTGCAGGACGGACGCGACGGCCGCCAAATGGCAGCTGATTTGAAACCACTGTAACGACTTCCCGCTAAACACGCGGTAGATCATTAAGGATGACGGCCAATTTCCGGCCGTTATCCATCCCCCACCGGTTTCGTTCCATTACCCTCGCGCGGGCTTGGCGTCGGCGTGGTTATTCCAGTTTTCGCCCGTAGCCACGATGCAAGATGTGCCTGTCGCGTAGGTGACAACCATTGTCCAGTCCCCGCGCTGACTTGCCCAGACTTCCATAACCTGTTCCGGCCCGCGAACACCCGATGCCACGCGCCGAACTGACTTTCCAGTTTCTGGTGCAGCCGGGGCGCCAGTTCGCACAGAACCTCAGCTATGGGGATTTGGTTCGCACAGGTAGGGCAAAACCAAAAACCAGACATAACAGAGCAAGGTTCAAAAAGCGGGCCATGGAACCAATGTAACAATTCCATGACGACACGTATAGACAAAAGCTATGCAGCTTGTCGGTTCTATCTGCGAATGATCGCCTCGAACTCACGCCATTCGCGCGCCGTCATCCCCGAGTTTTCCTGCGTGACCGCCTCTCCTGCCAGCATTCGTTGCAGGCTTTCGACCATCTGGGCAGACAGGTTTACCGCACCCAGCCGATAATCCTCGAACGCCTTATACGCAAACGGCACCCAATCAGCGACGATCTTGCACATCGCCTCGGCATAAACGCGGATTTCATACTGAGCATGTGGGTCGGCACGCAGGCGCAGGAAGTGGAACAGATTATGCAGGTCCACCTTCCAATACCACTGCGTATAAACGTTTGCGGGTAGGTTCATGCGGGCCAGTTCACGGGCAAGCCCCTGTTGCCCGTCCTGGCTGATCATGGACTCGTAGTTGTCATAGCACCGCGTGCTGTCCGCCTTGAGGGTTTCCAATACACGCGCGGCCTCTTCACCTTCCAACGTTGCCCCGCGGCCCTGATTGTTTACTTCGGACTGTGCCGCCACATGTTCAGGGGCAGGGATATAGAACTCGCGATCCAGAATTGAATACCGTGCCGAGTATTCATTCACGTTGGCGGTCCGGTGCCGGATCCACTGCCGCGCCACAAACACCGGCAATTTCACATGCAATTTGACTTCGCACATTTCGAAAGGCGTCGAATGCCAGTGCCGCATCAGATACCGGATCAACCCTTCATCATTCTGAACAGATTTGGTGCCTTTGCCGTATGAAACGCGCGCAGCCTGACAGATGGCGGCATCGTCCCCCATATAGTCGATCACGCGGACAAAGCCATGATCCAGAACCTGATGCGCTGTGTACAGGTGATCTTCCATTCCCGCCGAGACAACTCGACGCGTGGGATGCGATTGCGCGCGTTGCGCGTCGATCTCGGCCTGTTGATCAGGGGACAGCGGCATCGAATCTTCCTTTCTGGCAATGAGTCGCCTGCCACTATATATCGCCGATCCCGGCACAGGAACCGCGATATATGCCGCAGCGGACGCAAAAAACAAATTGCTGCCGAGGGCTCTATCGACACGTCGAGGAGGAGCGCTAAGCTCTTGGCAATGTGAGTCGAAAAAGGATGGCCGAAATGGCGTTGAAATATCTTCACACCATGGTCCGCGTGAAGGATCTTGAAAAATCCATGGCATTTTACGAGCTTCTGGGTCTGAAAGAAACACGTCGGTACGACAGTGAAGCCGGGCGATTTTCTCTGATCTTCATGGCCCCTCCGGGACAGGAAGACGCCCCGATCGAGCTGACGTACAATTGGGACGGTGATGACGAGTTGCCCGCCGACAGCCGTCACTTCGGCCATCTGGCCTACGGTGTCGACAATATCTACGAGGTTTGCCAACATCTTCAGAACAACGGTGTTACGATCAATCGCCCGCCAAGGGATGGTCGCATGGCTTTTGTTCGATCGCCCGACAATATCTCGGTTGAGCTTTTGCAGAATGGCGAAGCACTGGAACCAGCCGAACCCTGGGCCAGCATGGAGAGCAGTGGTCACTGGTGATCCGTTGGCTGATAGCGTTTGGGCTGGTCGTTCAGGCCAGCCCTGTCAAGGCCGAGCAATGCCGCTTGGCGCTGGCCTTGGCGATGGATATTTCCGTTTCAGTCGATGAGGCCGAAGATGTGTTACAGCGGCAGGGGTTAGCCGCCGCATTGATTGCGCCCGAAGTGCAAGAGGCCTTCTTTTCTTCACCTATGCCGGTTGCCCTGGCGGTATATGAGTGGAGTGGCCGCTCAACCCAAAATGTCGTCCTGAACTGGACAATGATCGATGATGTTGGTGATCTGCTGTTCGCATCCAGCCAGGTCAGCCAATCCGCCCGATCTGACAGCGGATCAGCAACAGCTATGGGCTATGCGTTGGCATACGGTGCAACCCTTATGGAGCAAGCGCCGCAATGCTTGTTTCAAACCATTGACCTGTCCGGCGATGGCACGAACAACGATGGCTATGGGCCGCAGATCGCCTATCGGCACTTTCCCTTTCAAAACACTGTCGTGAATGGGCTTGTGATCAACGCAGCCGATTTCGAGGGAGAGCTGTTCCTGATCCCTTTCTTCGAAAATAACGTCCTGCACGGGCCCGGCGCCTTTTTGGAAATTGCCACCGGGTTTGAAGATTTCGAGCGCGCCATGCGAAAGAAACTGAAACGGGAACTGAGCGGCTTGCAGATCGGTGCATTGCGGATTGAAGGCCCATGATACGTCGCGTGATCGTCTTACTGGCTTGCCTGATATCAGGACCTGCCTTTGGCGAATGCCGTCAGGCCCTTGCGCTGGGGCTGGATGTGTCGGGTTCGGTCGACAGCCGGGAATACAGGCTGCAACTGGACGGGCTGGCGGCGGCCCTGAGCCGCCCCGAAGTTGGCCAACTTATGTTGTCGGACGGCGCAACCGCCTTGCGTCTGGCGATCTTCGAATGGAGCGAGCGGGGACATGAACGGATGCTGCTGGAGTGGACAGAAGTACGGTCCCCCGCCGACCTGATCGCAATCAGTGATCGTTTGATCCGCACCTCGCGCAGCGCAGCGCCGCAGGGAACGGCGTTAGGGTCGGCCATGTTATTTGGCTCTTCCCTGCTTGATCAGCAAAGGGGGTGCTGGCGCCGTACGCTGGATTTGTCCGGTGATGGCAAACATAACCTCGGACCGCATCCACGTGATGTGAAAGCTAGTTTACGACATGACGGGATCACAATTAACGGGCTGGTGATCGGTGCCGACGATCCGAAAGAAGGTGATCGGAGATATGTTCAGGTCGGTGAACTATCAGCCTATTATTCAGCCTGGGTCATTTTGGGGCCAAACGCGTTCGTAGAAGTGGCGCTGGGCTTTGAGGCATATGAAGAGGCCATGACCCGCAAACTTCTTCGTGAGCTGGACAGCCTTGTTCTGTCTGACGCCCGCCACTGATCAATAGATATACCGTATCTGATCCGTCCAGTACCGTTCAACGCGACGCAGCGAACTGGTGATATCCTCAATACCGTCAAGCCCAAGCACCCCCCTGCCTTGCAGGCCTTCGGCGTGACGTGCAAACAGCTTGGACACGATATTGCGGATTTCTCTGCCCTGCGGCGTCAGGCGTACGCGAACTGAACGGCGATCAATCTCGCATCTTTGGTGGTGCATATAGCCCATCTCAACCAGTTTCTTGAGGTTATAGCTGACATTGCTGCCCTGATAGTATCCACGGCTTTTCAGTTCGCCTGCCGTAACTTCGTGATCACCGATATTGAACAGCAATAACGCCTGAACCGCATTGATTTCCAATACGCCGACGCGCTCAAACTCGTCCTTGATGACATCCAGCAACAACCGGTGCAGACGCTCCACCAGGACCAGTGCCTCAAGATAGCTGGTTATGAAGCCCTTAGTCTCTGGTGTGGAGACCTGCATTTCCATACTCATCCGACCCTCCGATTCCGTCGCGCTGTTTGACACACGATGAACCGAAAATCCGAAAAATCGGTTAAGCGGAACTTTGCCTTATTTCTGAAAGGTTTGCGCTATGTCTGCAACCAGGCTGGCAAATCGCGCCGGAGGCTGCACCTGCCCCGTAACCCATTGATAAAGGTCCTGATCGTTTTCGTGCAACAGCGCATCATAGATATCCAGACCGTCGGCATCCATGTCGGCCAGATTGCGCCCAGCATAGGCTGACAGGATAATGTCCATCTCTTTGATGCCGCGTCGCATCGACCGCATTTGCATGCGCTTGATGCGCACATCCCGGGGTTCGCTCAATTCTTCTGCTCCAGCATCTGACGCATTTTCTTTTCCAGACGTGCCGCGCGTTCGGAACATGCGCGCATCTCAGCGCGGATGGCGCGCAGTTCGGCCACGGCCGAGGACAGTTCCGTTCCACCTTCGCCCTCACCCACAGGTGCATCCATGCCGTCGCCCTCGCCGGTCAACAACCACATGATCGAGACATTGACCATGCCCGCCATCATCGACAGCCTGTTGGCCCGGGGTTCGGACAGATCGTTTTCCCAATCTGAAATTGTCGCCTTCTTGACCCCAAGACGCCGTGCCAGTTGCGCCTGTGTCATTCCCGCGGCTTCGCGTGCACCGGCCAGACGGTCTCCGAATGTCGCAGAATCCGGACCATACCAGTCGTTTTCATCATTCATTCGGGTCTCCAATTCACTTTATCTATACGGCTTGATCGTCACTCTGACGCACCCTATGACAGTCGGGCTGAACATACAAACCGAGGCCGAGCATGAGTTTTCTGTCTGCGACACTGTCACGCGTCAAACCTTCACCCACCATCGCTATGACAGCCAAGGCAGCCGAGCTGAAGGCCGCCGGGCGTGATGTCATCGGCCTGAGCGCCGGTGAGCCGGATTTTGACACACCACAGAACATCAAAGACGCCGCTGTTGCGGCCATCGCAGCAGGCAAAACCAAATACACCGCGCCGGACGGCATCCCCGAACTGAAACAAGCGGCATGTGCCAAGATGAAACGCGATCATGGGCTGGACTATTCGCCGGCCCAGATCTCGGTCGGGACCGGTGGCAAGCAAACGCTGTACAATGCCCTGATGGCGACGATGAATGACGGTGACGAGGTAATCATCCCTGCGCCGTACTGGGTCAGTTATCCCGATATGGTGCTTTTGGCGGGGGGCACCCCTGTTGTGGTCGAAACGACGCTGGAAAACAGCTTCAAACTGACCGCAGAACAACTGGAAGCCGCCATCACGCCCAAAACAAAGTGGTTCATCTTTAACTCGCCCTCGAACCCGACGGGTGCAGGGTATAGTCGGGATGAACTGAAGGCGCTGACCGATGTACTGATGCGTCATCCGCATGTCTGGATCATGTCGGACGACATGTACGAACATCTGGCCTATGACGGGTTCGAGTTCTGCACCCCGGCCGAAGTTGAACCCGGTCTATTTGACCGGACCCTCACCTGCAACGGGGTTTCAAAAGCCTATGCCATGACAGGTTGGCGCATCGGTTATGCCGCCGGCCCGGTCGAGATCATCGCGGCCATGCGCAAGATCCAGTCGCAATCAACGTCGAACCCCTGTTCGGTCAGCCAATGGGCTGCTGTTGAGGCCCTGAACGGAACCCAGGATTTTCTGGCCCCGAATAACGAGACATTCAGGCGCCGACGCGATCTGGTGGTTCGGATGCTGAACGAGATCGACGGCGTCACCTGCCCAACGCCTGAAGGGGCCTTCTATGTCTATCCGTCTATCGCCGGATTGATCGGGAAAACGACGCCGGCAGGGACGGTCCTTGTAGACGATGAAGCCTTTGCAACCGCCCTGCTGGAAGAAGCCGACGTGGCCGTTGTGTTTGGTGCCGCCTTTGGCCTGTCGCCGAATTTCCGCGTCAGCTATGCTACGTCCGACGCGGCACTGACCGAAGCTTGCAGCCGCATCCAGCGTTTTTGTGCTTCTCTGAGGTGACCATGTCCGCCGAACTGCCTGAGTATTACTTTCGCATACGTGAAAACGGTGCTGCGGTGTTTCGGATCGATACTGAAAACCGTCAGCGTCGGATCGAAATGGATCAGATTGCCGTCATCAATATCCGCAATGGTGAGGTCAAGCCGCACGGGCAGCGGACGCTGTCAGACCGGGATCAGGCCGAGATTGCCCAATGGATGGAAGAGCGCCGGGCCCTGCTGGCCCAGCGCGACATCGACGACATTCATCGCGCGGTCGACTATCTGAATCTGACCACGCAATGGGCTCAGTCCAAGGCAAGCGACACGCAGCTGGAGGATGTGACCGACAGGTTATTGATGGCCATGCACGACCTGCGTACGGTACTGGTGCGAAAAAAGGCAGATCGGCTGGACAAAGACTAAGCGGGCTCGGCCGATATCTGTATCTGCTGTACCGAATACATCCAGAACCGGGTCATGAGAAGCACGGCCGCGAAGGCGAGACCAAGCACCAGGCCCAGCCAGACGCCGATGCCGTCCATATGACGGACAAAGCCGAAATAATACGACGCGGGAATCCCTACGACCCAATAGCTGAGCGCCGCCATGACCATTGGGATCTTGGCATCCTGCAACCCGCGCAGCAGGCCCAGCGCAATCACCTGCGCGCCGTCGACCAGCTGGAACAAAGCCGCCATGGCAAGCAAACCGGTACCGATGGTCAGGATTTGTCCCCGCTGCGGATCATCTGCTTCCATGAACAGGGAAATCAAAGGCTCGGCACAAGTCAGGAACAGGATGATGGTTGCCACCGACATGACCAGCGACATACCAGTCACGGAGATTGCGCCCTTTTCCAAATGCGCCCTATCCCGACGACCCAGCGCATTGCCAGCCCGGATGGTCGCTGCATTTGATAAGCCCAGGTGAACCATGAAGGTGGCCGAAGCCAGGTTCAAGGCGATCCCATGCGCAGCCAGCGGGACCTGACCCAGCCAGCCCATCATCACCGCAGAAGTCGCGAACAGTGAAACTTCGGCCAATGTGGTCAAGCCGATGGGCACACCCAGCTTCCATACGCTGGCAAACATTTCCCAATCCGGTCGCCAGAACCGTTGGAAGAGGCTGTGCTCCGGCAACGTCCGGACCACGTAGATAACGACCGCAATCAGCGAAACAACTTGTGTCGTAATCGAGGCGATTGCCGCCCCTGTCACGCCCAGTTCGGGGGCGCCCCAGTTGCCAAAGATCAACGCATAATTGGTCAGCCCGTTCACAGCCGCCGCCGCAATTGTGATCCATAAAACGATCTGCGTTCGCTCCAATGCCGCAAGATAGCTTTTCAACACCATCACAATGAGGGCCGGAAACAATCCCCAACCGGCGACTCTCAGGTATTCGGCTGCGGTTGCAGCGACTTGCGGTTCCTGCTTCATGGCGATCAGGATCGGATAGGACCACCACAGCAAGGGCATGACAACCACGGCATACAGCAACGACAACCACAGACCCATCCGGGTCGAGCGGCGAATGCTGGTTTCGTCCCCTTCCGCCGCTGCTGTGGCCACCATGGGCATGACTGCCCAGCCAAATCCCGCGCCAAACAAAAACAACACGAAGTAATAACTGTTGGCCAAGGTAACGGCCGCCAGCGCCTCGACCCCGTACCAACCCAGCATGATGGTGTCGGTCAAACCGATCGCGTATTGCGCCAGATGACCGCCAACCAGTGGCAGGCCAAGAACGGCAATAGCCCGAAAATGGGCCGGGTATGTCATCACCTTTGTCATCGCTCCAGCCATATGCGCGGCTTTGGCGCGGGACAAGAGCGGATCGGCAAAATTTCAGATTGAGACTTTGGTGCCCGTCCTTTCCCTGTGGCCGGGCATTTTGATGCTCAACGGGCGTCGGGATGCAACGCGGTGCCCAGAATATGCTCGGATCGGTGAATAACGTGATGCGCCTGCCCTACGATCAGCGGATCAGGCTCGCACACGATATCGTGATCCTTGCCAGGGTAATCCAGCGAGGACAGGAAGTGACGCATACAGTTCAGGCGCGCGCGTTTCTTGTCATTCGACTTGATAATCGTCCAGGGTGCATCAGCCGTATCCGTGTAAAAGAACATGGCCTCTTTCGCCTCGGTATAGTCATCCCACTTGCTGAGGCTCGCCTTGTCGATCGGTGACAGTTTCCATTGCTTCAGGGGGTCGGTTTCGCGGCTTTTGAAACGGCGCTGCTGCTCTTGCTGTGTAACCGAGAACCAGTATTTGTATAGCTGAATGCCCGAGCGCACCAGCATCCGTTCCAACTCGGGCGTTTGCCGCATGAACTCAAGATATTCGTTGGGCGTGCAGAACCCCATGACCCGCTCCACACCCGCGCGGTTGTACCAGGACCGGTCATAGAACACCATTTCGCCTACGGTCGGCATCTCCTGAATGTAGCGCTGGTAGTACCACTGGCCTTTCTCTTCCCAGGTGGGTTTGTTCAATGCAACGACACGGGCCTGACGCGGGTTCAGGTGCTCCATGAACCGCTTGATCGTACCCCCTTTGCCTGCGGCATCGCGCCCTTCGAACAACAACACAAACCGCTGCCCCGTTTCCTGCGCCCACAGTTGAACCTTCAAAAGCTCGGCCTGCAGATTGGCTTTTTGCGTCTCATAAACCGACCGGGCCATTTTGCGGCCATAGGGGTATTTCCCACTTTCAAATGCCTGCCGGATTTTCTCGGGGCTGGGCGCTGAGGGGTCGGTGTCTTTGGCGAGCGTGGTCTTGATCTGGGTGGGTTCTGCGTTGGTCGTGGCAATGGCGTCCATACATCCTGTCCTTTTCTACTGTCCCGAACGGTGGCTAGCAGAAAGCTCGGAAATGCGCTTTGATTGGTATCAAATAAATGCCTCAAAAACCCATAGTTTCCAGCGCGGATCACTTGTTCCAATGCAAACGTCTTTTTTCAAGCTGAACGGCTATTCTTTCTACGTCAGGACATGGGGCGACAAAGCCGCGCCACCGTTAGTGATGCTGCATGGTTTCCCCGAATACAGCGGCGCCTGGGCTGGTCTTGCGCCTCATCTGGCAGAACGCTTTTATTGTATTGCTCCGGACCAGCGCGGTTATGGCCAAAGCTGGTGTCCCGAAGGGGTGCAGAACTATACCCTGTCGCAACTGGTCACGGACATAGCGGCGCTGATAGAATCCTGCGGTGCGCCTGTTGCGCTGCTGGGTCACGACTGGGGCGCATCGGTAGCTTACGGCGTCGCCATGTTCCGCCCGGAACTCGTTGATCGGCTAATCATTGCAAACGGCGTACATCCGGGGCCGTTTCAACGCGCCATGGCCTCGGGTGGCGCACAATCCATAGCCTCGCAATATATCAATCTGCTGAGGGCACCTGATGCCGTGCAAAAACTGTCCGAAAACAACTTTGCGATGCTGGAACAGTTCTTTCGCCATGGTATGGGGCTGGACTGGTTGACCGAAGCTCGCATGGCCGACTACCGCACTGAATGGGCCCGTCCCGGTCGGCTACAGGCGATGCTGAACTGGTATCGTGCTTCTCCGCTCGTTGTCGCCAAACCCGGTGTCCCCGCGACAGACCTGCCCGACCTGCCGCTCGACCGGTTGCGTGTCAGGTGTCCACACCTGTTGCTTTGGGGGCCGGATGACAAAGCCCTTTTACACGAATCCACTGAGGGGCTCGAGGCGTTTGCCACCAACCTCACCCGTGTCACGATCCCCGGCACCGATCATTGGCTGCATAATCAAAACCCGCAGGCCGTGGCGCAGGCCGTTCTGGAATGGACAGGCCAGACGTAACCAGGCCCTGCCCGTGTGCAACGGCCAGTCGGGCGGCCTTTGTCGCAGCGCCAACGACATCTTTAGCACCTTACCGGTGCCCCCAGTCGTCAGGGTTGTCAGAGTTGTTCGGCGACAACCCCAACTCATCACCATCGGTTGAGCACCCAAGCCCCAGAACCGTCCGGTTTGCATATGAAAAATAGGAGCAGACCTGATTGATCTCGAGGATTTCTCCATCATCCCAACCTGCGTCGCGCAGGGCGCTGACATCCGCCTCGACCAGATCGCCCGGCGCTTCGGTCAGCTTGCGGGCATAATCCATCGCAGCCATTTGCGCCGCATCCAGCGGTGCAGCCAAGGGATCGCGCGCCTCAATCGCTGCCCTGATCGCGTTGCCGCGCGCCGCGTCACCCAGCAAGCGTTGAAGACCCGCAAAGTGATGCTCGACGCAATAGCTGCACCGGTTCAGCGAGCTGACCCAAACCCCCAGCACTTCCAGAAACCATTTCGGTATCTTGTTGCCTGAATGATGCAGCACCGCCTTGTACATGGCCATATGGCCTTCCATCGAATGCGGGCGAAGGCTGTGTGCCATCATGATGTTGTCTACGTTATTGTTCGGCCCGGTCACGCGCTCGTAGAGTTTCTTCAACTTTCCAGTCGCTTCTTCGAACGGAACGGTTCTGATCCAGCTCATTTATTCACCTCTGCTTTACCGGGATCAAAGGACTGATTATCTGCACAGATTGCAAGCGGCTTGACAGAAAATCCACAACACCTCGCGTCCCTCTTCCCCCGGACCACATCACCTGCCATAATGGCGGAAACCCAAAAAACAAGAGCAGCACCCATGCCCGAAGATCTGTTGACGCCCAGCGCCACTTCTACCTATGACGCCTCCTCGATCGAGGTGCTCGAAGGGCTGGAACCGGTTCGCAAACGCCCCGGCATGTATATTGGCGGCACGGATGAGCGTGCGCTGCACCATATGTTGGCCGAGATCCTCGACAACTCGATGGACGAGGCTGTGGCAGGCTATGCCAACCGGATCGAGGTCGAGCTGCATTCCGACTACGCCCTGACCGTCCGTGACAACGGGCGCGGTATCCCGATCGACCCGCATCCGAAATTTCCGGGCAAGTCCGCGTTGGAGGTGATCCTGTGTACCCTGCACGCGGGTGGCAAGTTCTCAGGCAAGGCCTATCAGACCTCGGGCGGCTTGCACGGTGTCGGTGCGTCGGTGGTGAACGCGCTGTCTGATTCGATGGTCGTGCAGGTGGCGCGGGACAAAACTCTCTATGAACAACGTTTCTCGCGCGGTATCCCGCTTGGCCCGGTCGAAAAGGTTGGCGCGGCCCCGAACCGGCGCGGTACAACGGTGACCTTCCACGCCGACCCGGACATCTTTGGCCATCACAAGTTCAAGCCCGCGCGGCTGTTCAAATCCATCCGCTCCAAGGCTTATCTGTTCTCGGGCGTCGAAATCCGCTGGAAAACCGCCATCGATGACGGCGAAACCCCGCTTGAGGCCTCGTTCCACTTTCCCGGCGGCCTGTCGGATTACCTGAAAGAGACAATGAACGGCTCGTCCACCTATGCCGAGCAACCCTTTGCGGGCACCGTCGATTTCAACGAGAAATTCGGCACCCCCGGCAAAGTCGAATGGGCCATCAACTGGACACCGTCGCGTGACGGGTTCATCCAGTCCTATTGTAACACCGTTCCCACCCCTGAAGGCGGCACCCATGTGGCCGGTTTCTGGGCTGCGATCCTCAAGGGGATCAAGGCCTATGGCGAGTTGATCAACAACAAGAAGGCCGCGCAGATCACCCGCGACGACCTGTTGACCGGTGGCTGCGCGCTGGTGTCGTGCTTTATCTCTGAGCCGGAATTCGTGGGCCAGACCAAAGACCGTCTGGCCACGGTCGAGGCGCAGCGGCTGGTCGAAAACGCGGTCCGCGACCATTTCGACAATTGGCTGGCGGCTGGTACGAAATCCGCCGGCGCGATCCTCGACTTCCTCATCCTGCGGTCTGAGGAACGCCTGCGCCGTCGGGCCGAGAAGGAAACACAACGCAAGTCCGCCACTAAGAAACTTCGTCTTCCCGGCAAGCTGGTGGACTGTTCCAGTTCAACACGCGACGGCACGGAATTATTCATCGTCGAGGGCGATTCTGCGGGCGGCTCGGCCAAGATGGGCCGCGACCGCAAAACGCAAGCCCTGTTGCCCCTGCGCGGCAAGATCCTGAACGTGCTGGGCGCGGCCAGCTCGAAACTGGGCACCAATGCCGAGATCAGCGATCTGACGCAGGCGCTGGGTGTGGGCCTTGGCACCAAGTTCAACGTCGACGACCTGCGCTATGACAAGGTCATCATCATGACCGACGCGGATGTGGACGGGGCGCATATCGCGTCCTTGCTAATGACGTTCTTCTTCACCCAGATGCGCCCGATGATTGACGCGGGCCACCTGTATCTGGCCTGCCCGCCTTTGTACCGCCTGACCCAGGGCGCCAAACGCGTCTACTGTCTGGACGAGGCCGAGCGCGACGAATGGCTGAAGAAAGGTCTGGGCGGCAAGGGCAAGATCGACGTGTCCCGCTTTAAGGGTCTGGGCGAAATGGACGCCAAGGACCTGAAAGAGACGACGATGGACCCCAAATCCCGGAAATTGATCCGGGTCACCATCGACGAGGACGAACCCGGCGAGACCGGCGATCTGGTCGAGCGTCTGATGGGTAAAAAACCTGAACTGCGGTTCCAATACATTCAGGAGAACGCGCGGTTTGTGGAGGAGTTGGATGTTTGAGTAACCTAAATGCTTCATGAGTATTTATCGCGTCTCGCGCGCGAGTACGTCTTTGAGCGTGCTAAAAGTTTCTCTGGGAGTAACTTTGGAAATTTTGTACGGCACGACATAGCGATAGAAGCAAAGAAGCGTCTAGTCTTCCTGCCATACGAATTGGAAGTTAAAGCAAGTGTCGGGCAATCACGATGGGCTTCGGTACCGTGGTTGGCTTTCTTCGATCCGCTCGTAACCGACACTGCAACTCGCGGTTACTATGTCGTTTACCTTATTAACGCTCAAACTGAAGAGATAGTGCTTTCGCTCAATCAAGGCACGACCGAAGTTTACCGAGAGTTCGGAGAAAATGACAAAGGGCGGAGCATTCTCGCACGTCGAGCAGTGGATATAACAGAAAGAATTCCTGAGTTTTTTGAAAGATTTGACAGTGATAGCATCGATCTGGGCTCGACGGAAAAGCTTCCAGCCGGGTATGTTGCTGGTCACGCGTTTGGCAGGGTCTACCAAGCAGATGCGATTGATCCCAACCAGTTTTACGAAGACCTGGAAATGATGCTTGCAGCATACAAGGTGCTTGTAGACCGAGGAGGTAGAACTCCTGTCGACACCATGATGGAGGAGTCTGGGTCAACTGACATCCACGAGACCAGGAATTATGTCCTTTCTAAAAGAATTGAACGCGCAAAGAATGTACGGTTACGGGTTTTGGAACGTCGCGGAATTGAATGCGAGGGTTGCGGTTTAGCGCCAATTGAACATTATCGTTATGAAGGCCCAATCAAGAACGTTCCACTTGATGTTCACCATGCAAAACCAATTCGAGAGCTCTCAGAAGGTGAAACTCGCAGGTACAAAATTCCAGACGACTTCCTAGTACTATGCCCAACCTGTCACCGAGTGATTCATAAACAGAAGGATGTAGGCGATATTGAACAACTCAGGAGTAAAATCAGCTTTATTCATGCGAAAATAATTACTTAACCAAAAATTTTCGATGGATGCGCACAGCAGTTTTTTACTGCCTCTAGATGACTGCTCGTATTCACCCTACCTAATTAGATTCCTAATGCGTGCCTAAAAAGTAACCTGCACTCGTTCAACCTGCCTCGCATCAAGCATTGACTGGGCGGAAGACACCACAACACCACACGCGCCCTCAAAAAACCAAAATCTACTGCAATTCAAATTCCTTCGGTTTACTAATCAAACAAAGATCCGGCTTCCCTGTGACAAGCCGGCTCGCATTTAACGATTAAGGATTTGCAATGGCCCGCCTTTATGACAGTCGAAAACGTGTTCTCGTAACCGGTGGGGCCGGGTTTTTAGGCTCGCATCTGTGCGACCGGCTTCTGGATCAGGGGCATGAGGTTTTGTGCGTCGACAACCTGTTCACCGGCACCAAGCGCAATATCGACCATCTGCACAGCAACCCGCGGTTCGAGTTCATGCGCCACGATGTGACCTTCCCTCTGTTCGTGGAAGTGGACGAGATCTATAACCTCGCCTGCCCCGCCTCACCCGTGCATTACCAGCACGATCCGGTGCAGACGACCAAGACCAGCGTGCATGGCGCGATCAACATGCTGGGACTGGCGAAACGTCTGAAATGCAAGATTTTTCAGGCCTCGACGTCTGAGGTTTACGGCGACCCGACGATCCATCCGCAGACCGAAGACTATTGGGGCAACGTCAACCCGGTTGGTCCGCGCTCCTGTTACGACGAGGGCAAGCGGTGTGCCGAGACGTTGTTCTTCGACTATCACCGTCAGATGGGGCTCGAGATCAAGGTCGCCCGCATCTTCAACACTTACGGGCCCCGAATGCACCCCGCCGACGGGCGCGTCGTGTCGAATTTCATCATGCAGGCCCTGACCGGCGAGGCGATCACGATCTTTGGCGACGGCACGCAGACCCGGTCATTCTGTTACGTGGATGATCTGATCGAAGGCTTCATCCGCCTGATGGATACCGGCAAGGAGGTCACCGGCCCGGTCAATCTGGGCAATCCCAACGAGTTCTCGATGAACGAGCTGGCCAGCGAAGTGCAGGCGCTTGTTGGCGCGGAAACCCCTATAAGTTTCAGGGAGTTACCTGAGGACGACCCGAAACAACGTCAGCCCGATATCACGCTGGCGCGGACCCTGCTGAACTGGGAGCCTACGGTGCAGCTGAAGGAAGGGTTGGACGCAACGATCCGGTATTTCCGGACGCTTCAGTCAGAAGGCGCAGCCGGATAACGCGTCTCGCTATGGCTCGGGGACCGGATCAAACCGCCGTGCCGATCAGCGCGACGCCAATGGCCATGAGGACAGCGGCACCCAGGCGTCGCATCCAGTTGCCTTCCTTCAGGAAAATGAACCCGATAAGCGCCGCAAAGATGACCGAGGTTTCCCGCAGAGCCGAAACCGCCCCCAGCGGCGCAAAGTTCTTGGCGTAAAGCACCAGACCATACGCCGTCATCGAAACCAGCCCGCCCAAAAGGCCCGTCATCCATATTCTGACGGGCAGGTCTTTCAGGGTGGCGCGTTTCCTGACCCCGATAAACCCTGCAATGAACAGGTGCAGAAAGGCCCCCCACGCCCAATAGCTGAGCGTATTGCCGGACAGCCGCACCCCGACCCCGTCAACAACCGAATAGATCGAAATGCAGAACCCGGTGCCCAGCGCAAATCCCAGCGCGCTGCGCCCGACGCCCGAACGCAGCGCGGCCCAGCTGCTCAGCTGAATGCCAACCGCGATCAGGGCGATCCCGCCCCAGGCCTGCCAGGGCAGAACTTCGCCCACCAGCACCATCGCCCAAAGCGAGGCCAGTGCCGGAACAATCCCGCGTGCAATCGGGTAAACCACACTCAGGTCGCCATGCTGGTAGGCCTTGCTCAGCATGAAGTAATAGCCGAAATGCACGACGGTCGAGAGCAGGATATAGACAAAGCTCTGCGTGTTCGGCAGGGGCAGGACCATCACCATTACCGCCGCTGGCAAGACCTGACCCAACGCGACCAGACCCAGCATCGTGGTGCGGTCCGTCGCCGTTTTCACGATGGCGTTCCATACGGCATGCAGCAACGCCGCCGACAGAATAATCAGAGTGACGAACAGGGTCATGCCCGACCTTTCCCGCAGAATACGCGCAACAAGGGTCTTGGGCCCTATTCACTTGGGCGTGGTGTCTGCCAAAACCGGGATTTTTGTCAAGCCGGATTCCAGTGGTCAAAATACCGCCACCGTTGGGAATGTGTCCGCAAGCCGTTTCCGGTCTCGTCCTGCGCCTTTGTGCCCGGTAAGAAGTTACAACTGCACGTGATCCCGGTTGCAGGACGCGCATCAGGTTCTAAGATCGGGCACATGAGTTTTGTGACAGACAACCAATTGCCCCTGCTTATCCTGTTTTTTCTGTCAGGATCGATCGGCACCGCCTTTTTGTTCCGCAAACCAGCGGGGCACCGGGCGTGGAAACTGGCCGATCTGGTCTGGGTCGTGCTGGGTGGTATCGGCGCATTGGTGGCTGTTCTGGCAGGGCTTTATACGTCGGACAGTTCGCGACTGGATCGTCAGATTGATGTGGCCTACGCGGCAACATTGGCGTTCGACAGGGATGCCGCACGGTTTCGTCTGCGTTTCTGCGACCCTGCTTACGATCCTGACACGGCAGTGCTGTGCGACAAGGTTGAATTTCTGTCGGCTTCAACTGCCAGCAACTCGGAATTGCCCCTGTTCATCGCCGTTACCAACGAAGTAGCCCCCCTGCAGGGCCTGCACTTCCTGTTCGGAAGTCAGGCCAAGGATGATATGGACGAGCTACGGGATATGACGGCCAAAGCCGATGCTTTCGATATCGACCAGTTCCTCGTATTCACGTCCCTGGACGACAAAACTCAGGTAGCCATCGACAACATGCGCCGTAAGGTGCCCGCGATTGCCGGAGATTATCAGATCCTGGCACAAAGCTATGACGACCTGATCGAGCAGGTCGGCAAGTTGAAAAACGAATGGGAATACCTGCAGGCCAACGCCCATATTCTGGTGCTGCAAATCGTGGCGCTTTGTCTTGTTAGCTTTGCGGCCCCATTTCGATTGGGAAAATCTTTGGTCGAGTTACGTACGAAGCTCAACGCCGATAGCCCCGCGCCAACACCTGTGGATCAACTCCCAGAAAATAGCGCAGAAGTGTCCACAAGTTCCGCGTGCCCCGCCGAAACCAACCTGCCTGTTCGTAGCGCTCCGCGCTCGTAAAGGCGCGCGACTCGAGTATTGCGATCCGTGGCAATACGCGCACCAGCGCCACATCTTCCATCAAGGGTTGGTCCGGATACCCGCCAGCCGCCAGATAGACATTACGCTGAACCAGCAACCCCTGATCTCCGTACGGTAAACCGAACAGCCTGCTGCGCAAATTGGCCCATCCGGCCACCCAGGCTGGCGCAAGCCCACGCGCGCGAAAAGCCAACCGAAACGCCGCTGGTGCGTTGGATGGCAGATGGGCGCTTACGCTCTTGGCCCATCCCTCTTGCAACACGGTATCTGCATGAAGGATCAGAAGCCAGTCTCCATCAGCATGCGCGCACCCCCGGCGCAATTGACCGCCGCGCGATGGCTCACCTCTAATGACATGCGCGCCAACATCTTCTGCTATTCTCAACGTCTGGTCAGTTGAGCCTGCATCGCTGACGATCAGGTCCCGGATCAGCCCGGAATGCACCCCTTCCATCAGGGCTTCAAGGCACGCAGGCAAGGAATCGGCGGCATTCAAGGTTGGAATCACTACAGTGACGGGTGCGGGCACGTCCGATAACCTCTGGTCTTGGCTGCGAGACTTCCTATATCACGAGGCCAAAGGCAATGACGAGGACCAAGCCATGCCCACCCGCCGCATCCTGCGCCTGACTGGCTCGGACACCGAAAACTTTTTGCAGGATCTTGTAACCAATGACGTTCAGGGATTGGGCAATGGGTTGGTCTATGCCGCACTGCTTACACCACAGGGCAAGTATCTGGCAGATTTCTTTCTGAAACGCGATGACGTTGGGGTGCTGCTGGACGTGGCCGAGCCACTTGCAGATGACCTGATCAAGCGCCTGAACATGTACAAACTCCGTGCGGATGTGGTGATCGAAGGCACGGATCTGCATCTGCAGCGCGGCACAGGTCCAGCACCGGACACCGCCCTGCCCGACCCCCGTCACGCGGATATGGGTTGGCGTGACTATTCGACAGCCCCAGATGGCGATGACGGAACCGACTGGGACGCGCTGCGCGTTCGACACTGCATCCCCGAGGCTGGGGTCGAACTTACGCCAGACAGCTATATCCTCGAATCCGGGTTCGAGGCGCTGAATGGTGTGGATTTCAAAAAGGGTTGCTATGTCGGTCAGGAAGTGACTGCGCGCATGAAACACAAGACCGAGTTGCGCAAAGGCTTGCGGCGGGTCTTTGTCGAAGGATCGGTTCCGGCGGGGACTGAGATTACCGCAAACGGCAAACCCGTCGGCACCCTGTTCACGCAATCAGGCGGCCAAGGAATCGCGTATCTGCGCTTTGACCGTGCGAATGCAGACATGATGGCCGGAGACGTCGTGGTTCGCCTGACGGACCAAGCGTAACTTGTTGCCAAATCGGCACGGCCTTATCCGCCGTATGTTTCATAAAGTTTGAACCCGTTACCCAGCCCTGCCAATGTGTCGTCACAGGGGCAACACGGATACCCGCATGTTTCAGCTTTATTCCGCGATTTGGCGCGCCAGCGCCGGGCGGCAGATTATCCTCATCCTGTTATCCATTGCCATTGCGGCGCTTGCCGCTGTTCCGCTTGAATTTCAGCGCGATATCGTCAACCACCTTACGTCCAATGATCTTCACGTCGAAAAGCTGGTTCTGCTGGGCATCGGCATGATGATTGTCATCCTGCTGAGCCTCGCCCTGAAATGGGTTCTGGGTTTTCGCGCAGGGATATTGGGCGAAGACATGATCCGGCTGATCCGGCAACGCTTGCTCTGGCGCGCTACTGACCTGAAAGAAACGGGTGAAAACCTGCGCAAGGGCACCATGACGACCGCCATCTCGGCCGAAGCCGAGGAGTTGGGCAAGTTTGCCGGGGGCGCATTCTCGGACCCGGTGGTTCAGGTCGGAACGCTGATCAGCGTGATCGGGTACATATCCTCAACGCAGCCAGGCCTTGGCCTTATCGCGTTTTCCATGATTGTTCCGCAGATCATTATCGTTCTGGTGTCGCAACGCAAAGTGAACACGTTCGTCGCCGAACGCGTCCGCCTTTTGCGCAGCGCCACTGATAGGCTGACCACCGAGGATATCGATGCCGTCGAGCGGGATATCAATGCCCTGTTCGACGACATCTATGACACACGACGGCGCATGTTTCTTTGGAAGCTTTCGGCCAAGTTCCTGTTGAGCGTGATCAATGGCGCCGGAACCGTCGGTATTCTGATGTTGGGCGGTTATCTGGTGCTGCACGGCAAATCCGATGTCGGCACAGTGGTGGCCGCGACCAGCGGGCTTGGTCGGATACAGGGCCCGACCGCGTTCCTGATCGCCTTTTACAGACAAGTCAGTGCCAACCGCATCAAATACGAACTTATGTTGGAACTATTCGGCCCGGACCCCGCGCATTACCGGTACCGCAACAGTGCATAAAAAAGACCGCGCAGCGGCTGTCTGCGCGGTCTGATATTAAAAGCGACGAAACGTCACGCGCGTTCGGAATATTCCATGGTTTCGGTGTTCACGATGATCATTTCATCCTGACCGATGAACGGCGGCACCATGACTTTCACGCCATTGTCCAGAATTGCAGGCTTGAACGAGTTCGCGGCGGTCTGACCTTTTACGACCGGCTCAGTTTCGACGATCTTGCAGGTCACTTTCTGCGGCAGCGTCGCGTTCAGCGCTTCACTTTCGTAGAATTCGACAACAATCGTCATGCCATCTTGAAGGAACGGACGACGCTCGCCCAGCAAATCCGCTGGCAATTCAATCTGTTCGTATGTTTCGGCATCCATGAAGACCAGCATGCCATCGGTTTCATACAGGAACTGCTGATCCTTCTGCTCAAGGCGCACACGCTCAACCTTGTCAGCTGAGCGGAACCGTTCGTTCAGTTTTGAACCATTGCGCAGGTTGCGCAGTTCGACCTGCGCGAAAGCGCCGCCCTTGCCGGGCTTCACATGGTCAACCTTGACCGCGGCCCAAAGGCCGTCGTTATGCTCAAGCACATTGCCGGGGCGAATTTCGTTCCCATTTATCTTGGGCATTACATAAATCCTTCACAAACGGTTGATGCGTCAGTTGCGCCTCCTATATCTGGCGGGAACATACCTGACAAGACAACCAAACCTAGTGCTGCAGGTGCAGCGAGATATGCAAGTGACGCAACGCAACTATGCATATTAGCTGTATCCGAATCGCACTTTATCGGTCATAAGGACCGTCACGCCGAAAATTGCAAGAGCAAGAAAAACAAGGAAGACGAGATGAGAGATTTCGTTGACGGCACTGCCTTTAACAACGAACAAGGCAATCGTGCTCGCAAACTTTTCGCGGCCGTTGTGTTGGCTGCACTCGATGACGCTATTGCCGATGACAAGAAATATGGCAATGGCCCGGAACAAATCGCCCGTTGGGCGCGCTCGCGCGATGGACGCGAAGTGCTGTCTTGCGCGGGAATCGACCCGAACGAACGGGTTGTCAGCGGACTGATGGAGTTCGTTGGCCGTGGCGTGCGGACCTCGGTCGCGCTGTCGCGTGAAGAAAGCGAGCGTCGCAATGCCGCTCAGCAGGCTGAAGCTGCCTGATCCAAGGTTGTTTCAACTCAGAAAAAACGCGCTCTGCCATCAGAGCGCGTTTTTCTATGCGTATACCGCCACGATCCCGATCCCGGGCGTCAAGGTGTGTTCGGGGCTTCCCCTGCCCGCCCAAATCAGGTCATCTGCGCCTTGACAGGTAGGAGACAATCCATGGTTCGCGCCATCATGATTCAAGGCACCGGCAGCAATGTCGGAAAATCCGTTCTGGTGGCGGGGCTTGCGCGAGCTTTTACACGGAGAGGTCTTCGGGTTGCGCCCTTCAAGCCGCAGAACATGTCGAACAATGCTGCTGTTACGGAAAACGGTGGGGAAATCGGTCGCGCACAGGCCCTTCAGGCACGGGCGGCAAGGCGGGCGACGCATACGGATATGAACCCTGTATTGCTGAAACCTGAAACAGATACCGGCGCACAGATCATCGTTCAGGGGCAGCGCGCGGGCACCATGAAAGCCGGTGATTATCGCAAGGATAAATCCAGGCTGCTAAGCGCCGCACTGGAAAGCTTTGACCGACTGTGCAGCAATGCGGATCTGGTTCTGATCGAAGGTGCGGGCAGCCCGGCCGAAACCAACCTGCGCAAGGGTGACATCGCCAATATGGGCTTTGCCTGCGCTGCGAATATACCTGTTATACTTGTCGGCGACATTCACCGCGGCGGTGTGATCGCACAGATCGTTGGCACTCAGGCGGTTCTGGATGAGGGTGATCTTGCGCGAATTCGGGGCTTCGCCGTCAATCGGTTCAAGGGTGATGTGTCCCTTTTTGACGAAGGGCGCGATGACATCGCCTCTCTTACCGGGTGGCCCTGTCTGGGGGTTGTGCCATGGTTTCACGACGCTTGGAAGCTTCCGGCCGAAGATATGATGGACATCCGCTCTCACACAGGCGGCACATGCAAGGTTGTTGTGCCACAGCTTGAACGGATGGCGAATTTCGACGACCTTGACCCCTTGTCTGCCGAACCCGGAGTGAGCGTCGAGATCATTCCGGCCGGACGCCCATTGCCGGGCGATGCCGATCTGGTTTTGCTACCGGGCAGCAAGTCCACCATCGGAGATCTGGCCTATTTCCGCGCACAAGGCTGGGACATCGACCTGTTTGGCCATGTCCGGCGCGGCGGGCATGTTCTGGGTCTCTGTGGCGGCTTTCAAATGCTGGGCAAGACCATCTCCGACCCCGATGGCGTGGACGGTCGACCGGGTAAGGTCGAAGGGTTGGGATTGCTGGATGTAGACACGGTCATGGGAGGACAAAAGCAAGTTGTCCTGCGTAAGGCCCATGCCTTGCCGGACCGCGAGCCAGTCACCGGATACGAAATCCACATGGGCCATACAGACGGGCCGGATTGCGCCAATGCATGGCTTGAGGTCGAAGGCCGCCCCGAGGGCGCGGCCAGCGCAAACGGGCGGATCAAGGGAAGCTATCTGCACGGTATCTTTTCGTCCGACGCATTCCGGGCGCGGTATTTGTCAGCGTTAGGCGTGACCTCGGACCTGTCCTATGAAGATGGCGTCGAGCAGGCGCTGGACGATCTGGCCGATCATCTGGAGCGCCACATGGACCTTGACCTGCTGCTCAGCCTCGCGCAGCCCCCGCACCGCAGCTGAGAGTTACTCCAGATCCTGAGCCGCAAGAGCGCGGGCGATCTCTCGTCTGACCATCTTGCGCACATTTCTTGTAATTCGCTCGCCCATCGTTCCTTGCAGCTCGGTTCGGACAACCTCTGCGATCAGGGTGCGCAGAGCGTCCTCGTCCATGTCGATCGTCCTGACGTTTTCGTCGGAATCAGGTTCTTCGGCATCGACATCAGACACAACAGCCTGAGACGACCGGATGAATTCCGCCTGATAAGGTGCACCTTCGTCCTGCTGAGCCGCCTCTGGTTCATCGTCTCCAGCAGCATCAATCGACATCGCAGCGGCAAATTCTTCTTCGACATCCCATGGCAGCGCATGTGACGGTGTGCCCGAATATGCATCCTGGCTGTCACCGTCCGGTTCCCACTGGTCTTCTGTTTGTGCAATGGCCGCTTCCAACGCTTCGATCTTTGCACTCAGGCTGATTGCAGCATCATCCGACGGGGCGTGTTTCGTCTCGGCTGCTTCTGGCTTGTCCTCGTCGGCGTTCGCGGGTTGACCCGTCTGAACGATGTCACAGGTTCGCAGCAACATCGGCTTGGCGGCATCTGTAACTTCGGCTTTGGATACAGCTTTAGCGGGAATCACTCCTAACTGATCTGGTGTGCTGATCCGCAAAGCATCGGTAAGCACCAGCCGCCCCGGCTTGCGTGCCTTAGTCGTTTGATCCGAGACGGATTTATCACGACTGTCTTCACTGACCAGACGTTTGACCGAAGACAGAACGTCTTCGATCCCTGCTTTCACGACATTATCAGACATTGTTCTCTACCGCTCTATCCTTGGATCAAGTGTAGCCAAACAATCCGTGCCTCACAACAAATAGTATTGGCGATCAGTCCCGGCGCAACGCTTTGAGAACACGATCCAGATCCTTGCTTTGCTTGCTGACCTGTGCAGGTGCATTCTTGACCAGGTTGTAATACAAAGTCGGATCATAGATTTGCACCGCCAGCCCAAGACGCTCGGCTGTCAGAAGGCCCTGCGCCTGCAATAACTGATAGGCAGCCCGCGACCGTTCGGTGCGCGAAGCAACTTCCGCCAGCTGTGCATCCAGCAAATCCTGCTGTGCATTCAATACATCCAGAGTTGTTCGCGCGCCCAGAGTCGCCTCTTCCCGGATGCCATCAAATGCCACCTGCGAGGCGTTAACGCGCTCGGTTGACGCCCTCAAACTGGCGCTGGCCGCCTGAAACGCCGCATACCGGTCGGTCACACCCTGCGTGATGTTCTTTTGAACGTTCAGAAGATTCGCACGCGAGGCATCGCGGCTGGCCATCGCGCGGCGCACATTTGCCGCCAACCGGCCACCTGCGTAGATGGGTTGACTGAAGTTCAGCGACACGGTCGCGTCGTTCACATAGTCATTATTGTCATAGCGCTCGGACACGCCAGCATCGGCATTCAGGCTGACATTCGGCCCAAGGTTGGCCCGCTGTTGCTGCACGACCAGATCGAACGCCCTGACCTGATGCTGTGCCGACAGAATGGCCGGGTGGTTGCGTTGCGCCAGGTTCACAGCTTCAGCTTCGGAACGCGGCAGATTGGGCAGGCTCGGCTGGCCAGCCGTTCGCCCCGGTGCCTTTCCGACCGCGTTCACGTATTCGGCCTGGGCAATGCTCAATTCACCGCGTGCCACAGCCAGATCCGCCTGAGAGCTTGCCAGCTGCGCTTCGGACAATGCGACGTCCGTCCGGGTTACTTCGCCCACTTCGAAGCGGTCATTCGACGCCCTAAGTTCCTCTGCCGACACATCCACGTTGTTCTGGCGGATCGCCACGGTCTCTTCCTGCAACAGGACGCCCAGATAGGCATTTGCTGCGCGGATAAGAACCTGTTGTTCGATATCGATCAGGGTTTGCCGGGTCGATAGCACCGTTTCCTGCGCCGACTGCTTGCCCAGCACCGACGCGCCGCCATCATACAAAAGCTGGCTCAGCGTCAGGCCCGAAAAAAACCGCGACGGCTCGTTTGTCGTCACGACGTTATTGACCCGCGAACGGGTGTAATCCTGGCTGACCTGCACGGTCCAGTTGATGATTGGCCGCAACGCAGAAAGCGCAATGGCCACATCTTCATCCGCCGCGCGCAGCAACGCCCGGTTCTGCTCAAGCAAACCACTGGTGTTATACGCGCCGATGAACGCATCCGTTATGTTGTCTGCCCACGCTGCACGCCCTGGCATCACGCTCATGGCAAGTCCTGCGGTCACAGCAAACGCCCTGACCAGCTTACCTGTCGCCGAACCACGCATACCAAAATCCTCTCAAACGAAATTACACTGCCCTACAGGCAGTTTGCGGCCTTCTTTTCAACTAATCAAGGCGATAGAAAAATCTATCGGCGGACTATAGCGAAAATGCACACTCTGCCGAAAAACCTTCCAGAACCGGCGCATTGGCATTGAACACATCACGCCAACTGACGCGACCACCGGTTTTTCGACCGATCCGCACGGTACCCAGGTTGCCGTTGACAAACAGACACACGATCCGACCGTGGTCCTTGAGTTGATCCAACAGGGCATCGGGCACCTGCTCGACACCGCCCTGCACCATGATCGCATCATAGGGGCCGTGTTCCGCCACACCCTGTTCCAGCGCGCCAACGTGGATGATGGCGTTGTGCACGTCAGCTTCGGCCAAGAGGTTTTGCGCCTCGGCTGCAAGGGTTTCGTCGCATTCAACACCCACAACCAACTCAGCCATCCGTGCGGTGACAGCCGTGGAATATCCCATTGCCGGAGCGATATCGAGGACCATCTCATCCTTGGATATGTTCAGCACGTCCAGCATTTTAGCCAGGGTCCGCGGCTCCAGCATGCTGCGCCCGCCACCCAGATCAATCAGGCCGTCCACATAGGCCGCTTCACGTTGCGAATCGGGTACGAAGCTCTCCCGCGGAACACTCAGCATAGCCTCAATGATCGGGAACTTGGTGACGTCAGAGGGGCGGATCTGTGTATCAACCATTGTGCGGCGCCGGGCTGCGAAGTCAGTCATTGGATATCTCGTCTCATTCCCAAAGATGTCGGGCTTGTGCCATATCCTGAACCTTCCAGCAACGCCCCTGTTGCCGCAACCTGAATCGTGATCACCTTCTTGGGCATGGACTTCGGCAAATTTCAGTCTTGCCGGCAAATTCGCACGCAATCCACTGGACGCCCCCGAGGAAAGCTGTTAAAAACCCAGTTACACCACAGCAAGTATTTGATTTTACTTGAAAAGGCGAGTTGGCGGAGTGGTGACGCAGCGGATTGCAAATCCGTGTACACCGGTTCGATTCCGGTACTCGCCTCCATTTAAAAACAATCACTTAGCCGAATTCTTGTAGCTATACGTGAATTTCAAACACGGATATTTGAAATTATAGCGCCGAGCCGCCCCTGCCGCTCTAACTCGCAACGAAAGCGCATGTGTGAAAAATCGAGGCTATTGCCTTCTCTTGACGGGCAAACAAAGGACCAACACACAGACTTCTTAAGCAATATCTCAGCATCCCTGCCGTTGATCGAGAAACAAACGAATGTCCGGTGCAGGACAAACCTGCCATCAGGGAAGCTCCATTGGCCCGACATTTGATTCAAAGCAACGCACGGCGCTGCCTGTCGTGATAGAGTTGTAAGCTCCACAACGTTATCCCTTTCTTTTTTTGGGATTTTTCGAAGGACGCCAAAATGCATATCGAAGTCAGTACAGATAACAGCATCAAGGGGAGTGAAGCCATCACGGCCCAAATTACGGGATTGGTACAGAACGACCTGGCCTACCTTGCAGAACATATAACCAGAATCGAGGTCCATCTCAGTGATGCCAACGCCGACAAGTCCGGCCCAGATGATATAAAATGTGTTCTGGAAGCACGGCTCAAAGGCCAGCAGCCTATGGCCGTCACGGATTCGGCCTCGAGTTTAGAACAGGCATCGAGGGGCGCAGCCGGCAAGATGAAAAGCGCACTAGAAAGCACTCTCGGGAAACTAACGGACCGTCGCTAACATATTCGGCATCAATCTTTCATTTCACCGATCGATCTACACCCTCGGGCAATAAGGCATCTGACAATGATGGAGTTAGATTATGACAGACGAAGACAAGCTTTGGGCACTTGAAGAGCGGTTTTGGACGGAAGGCGCTGACAATGCGCGGAAGATGACGACAAAGGGCGCCGTATTTGTTCTCCCTTATCCGCCGGGAATACTTCAAGGCGACACTGTGTGGCGCGAGAGCTTAGTCGCGCAGAGGTGGCGGTCCGTCGTATTTTCGGAGCGCTACTATAAACAAGAAAAGAATGTTACCGTTTTGGCCTACCGTGTCTCAGCAGAACGCGGGGACACACCGATCTACGAAGCCCTTTGCACTTCCACCTACCTGCGGGATGAAGGCAAATGGCTTCGAGTTTTGCACCAACAAAGCCCCATAGCATAACTGTTCCACGGCCGCTGTACAGGCTTGCTGTGCGACTGCGACGTTCCGAACGGTCAACGTCCGATTAGGGCACAGGACGAAGACTTGCTGCCGGTTGAGTACTTCCACGTGGTCTTCACTCTCCCATAGCCGACGTCCCTGTCGGTCGTGGAGGCATGCCCTCGTTTTCAGCAGCATGGATTGACGCCATGTCACGTGCACCTAGACGCGCCGGGTTCCGGTCCAGGACATCCCTGTCAGACTGGGGCGTCCGGCGCCCCGAATAGAGATGTCGCATATGTGCTGCAGAGACCCCGTCGGCCTCCATCACGAGGCGCACCATCGGATCAGCCAGCATTTCCTCAAGGAAGAAGTCGGACAACGCTCTGCCCGTCAGCTTGTCCCTGGCGCGGGCATAGTCCAGATCGGCAAGGGAAAGGGTCAGAGACCGCGCAAGCCCCGGATGCGATGTCCGGGGATGAAGTTTCACCAGGACTGAGGCTTTCCAGGCTGCAGGATTCTGTTGATCCGGGGGTGAAACCAACTCCGTTTCGATCTCGTACTCTCCCGCCGGGAGCGTCTCGTCAAAGCCTGGAACGGTGAACGGTCGGGAAAAAACCGCAACGGTCTTGCTCGTCAGTTCTTCCATTGGCGTGATCCTCTCCCTTGTTGCTGCGGGTGGTCCGCGCCCCAGTTAAGAATGGGGCGCGTGGCCTGTGAACGTCTCAAGATGTCTTGGATTTCGCTAGCGCATCCTCGCCGGCGGCCTTCGACTCGTTCTCCTTGGCTGGGGTCTTCGCGGTCTCCGCGGGCTTCGGCTTCATTGCGGCCGCAGCCCTGGCGGTCAGGTCCTTGAAGGACATATCATCGATCCTTTGATTGGCCGACGCCAACTCCTCGTCCATGTCGGACCGGGATGCCTGGCATCGGTACTACCTATATGGGGGCTGACGACCCGATTTACGATGGCGCGCCGCCAAGAAGACAAAGATCACACCAGATCGTCAGTCCAAACCTTGAACTCCGTCAGCGTGTTCTGACCAAATGTCTGGGTCAGAGGGACGTCAGCGGCATCGCGGCCCCGCGCGATCAGAATTCTCGCAAACTTAGGCTTGTTGTTCCGCGGGTCGAACATGTGCCATTCACCAGCGAGAAAGACCCCCATCCACGCCGCAAAGTCCCCGGGCGGATGAGGCAGAGGTTCACCGATGTCGCTCAGATATCCGGTGCAGTAGCGTGCCGGAATATTCATGCAGCGGCACAAGGCGATGGCGAGGTGAGCAAAATCACGGCAGACGCCCTGTCGCTCGGCCATTGACTGCGATGCGGTGCGCGTCGCTTTCGCCTGCATGTAGTCGAAGCGGACATGCCCATGCACGAAATCGCAGATCGCCTGAACGCGTGACCATCCCGGGTCCGTGGTCTCGAAAAGACGCCACGCCTCCTCCGAAAGAAGATCGGTATCGCAATACCGGCTGCCCCGAAGAAACACGAGGGTCTCGAAAGGCAGATCCTGGACCGCGTGCTGCTGCGCGCCAGGGGACGCGGGATCGGGTCGGCCATAGTCGCGGAAGATGCCATCCGTTGACAGCGCGAAGTCGCCCGCCGGAGCCAGGAGGCGCGTACACCAGTTGCCGAAGCCGTCGCGGTAGCTTTCGAGCGGCACGCTTGGCGACGTCACGAGGTAATCGGCACGCTCCAGATCGCCAAAGCGCGAGTAGTGGACGTTCAGCATCGCAATCAGCGGCGTCGGCTGCGGGAAGCTGTATCGCAGACGACACCCGATGCTGACCCGCATGCCAGACACACGGCCGCGCCTGGTCATGTCATGAGTATCTTGCAAGGATGAGCGTTCCGAGGCATCGGGCCGGTGCCATCCTGCGCAAGGACGGGGAAGGCCAGGGACGCTATCACTCCAGCCACGATGGCCAGCCTCGAGATCAACCTTGCCAGCGGGTGTCTCATCGCCGCTTGCTCCTTGGCGGACCAGAGTCCGCCGGTTGCAGCGCGAGTCTTCGATAGCCCAAGCGTGAGCGTTCCAGTCAGCCGTCGCGTGGGCGCGGGCGGCGGCGGGGAGCCCCTGGAATTCGATCTGGATGGCATTCCTTCGTTCTCGGCCACCTGGATCGCGAAGTCCGGCGGAACTGTCCGATGAGTACGACCGGTCATCGGGGCGACAACTTGTGCAGGGCCGCAGCGGCAAGAGCATGTTCCTTCTGGTGGTAGTCGCCGCGGAACTTGCCATCGACCTCCACCTCCCAGATGCCGTTCCTTTCGCGCACCTGAACTCCACCGCGGTGCGGTGGCCAGTTCATGGAAGCCCCCTTTTCTCCTCTGCCTTTCGCCGACACGGGTTTCTTGTCGGTCAATTTCGACTCCTTCGCGATGGGCGCGCGCTCCTCTCCGAGAAGCATCACGGCGCGAATGAATTCTTCCGCGTAGTCGTCGGTTTCGCGGTGGTCATGCTCGTGCCGGGTCAATCTCATCGGTTCTACGAACCGTTCTCGGAGGTGGTCGACGAAACGCGGCTCGGTACGTGCCATGTAAGCGATCAGGGCCTGCAGAATCCGTTCATGGGCCAACACGCGCCGTTCAAGATCGGTCGTCTCTGCTGCCGTCCTGGTTAGATGTTTCACTGATGTCATAGCGTATTGTCCTCCTCGCTGCGCGGTTCGACGCTGGATGTCGTGTGTTCGAGCGAGGCAGGCAGTCCTTCGCCTCGTCGCGATCCAACTCTTGCCATACACCTACCAGCCAAGCGCAAATCGTGTGCTGACGCAGATTAGGGGCACGGAAATTAAGTGGGTGTGTCTCGCTTGGAAGCGGAAAAAAGCCTGGGCAATCCACGTGCCATGACCAAGAAACTATTGCCCCAGCTCGACATCTGTGCGTGTCACGATTGGCGTCGAGGGGTCTTGCGCTGGTCGGGCCCTGCCGGTTGATGCCACGCCACCGTCGTCCGGGACGCTGCCCGGATCGCGGACGGGGTCTGCCTCGCCCTGCATGCCGCGCAGGAACTGGAACAGATCGCTGTCCGTCGTCAGGACAAGCGTCGTGTCATCCGAGATCATGTCGCCGTAGGCCTGCATGGTTCGGGTGAAATCGTAGAATTCGACCGAAACGGCATCGACATTGTAGGCGCCCGCATAGATTGCTGCTGCTGCGGCATCGGCGGCACCGCGGATTTCCTCGACAGCGCGATAGGCTTCGGACTGGATCTTGTTCAGATCCCGCACCCTGTTGCCTTGAATACGGGCCGCTTCACCGTTGCCTTCGGACAGGAATCTTTCGGCGATCTGCCGGCGTTCCGAGATCATGCGGTCATAGATCTTGGGTCGCACGCTCTCATTGTAGTTTATGCGCTTGAAACGAATGTCGAGAAGCTCAATCCCGAAGACGCGCACCTTCTCCGCCGCCGCCTCGAAGATCTGCTGCTCGACCAGCGCCCGCCCCTTCGTGATGGGAACCAGTGCGCCAATGTCCTGCGCAAGCTCCTGATCAGTCAGAAGCGTGTCCCGAAGCGGCGTCCGGCCCCTGGTCGTGCGCACAATCTCGATGAGTTCGTGCTTGGCGACGGCGTTCCGCGTCTCGCTACCGAGGATATCATCGAGGCGCGACTGGGCGCTGCGCTCGTCGCGCAGGCGCAGAAAGTACTGCAGAGGATCGGTGATCTTCCAGCGCGCGAAGAGATCGACCGAGATATAGAGCTTGTCTTTGGTGGGCATGTCCGATGGCGAGCCGTCCCACTCCAGAACCCGGCTGTCGATCCGGTTAACCTCCTGAACGAAGGGGAGTTTTATCTTAAGACCGGCCTCGGTGATCGGCGCGCCGACCGGTTTGCCGAACTGGGTGATGATGGCTTGCTCCACCTCCCCGACCGTGTAGATCGCGGATGATGCAGCGGCGAGACCGGCGACGGCGATCCCGGCGGTAATGGTCGAAATGGTCTTCATGGTTGCTCTCCTGTCTGTCGATCCAGGTTCAAAAGCGGCAGGATGCTTGCCGTGGACCCGTCGACAATGATCTTGGAGCCAATTCCCGGCAGAACATCCTGCAGGGTTTCGATGTAGATCCGGCGCCGGGTAACTTCGGGCGCCAGACGGTATTCCGTCAGGAGCGCCGTGAAGCGTGCCGCATCGCCCTCGGCTTCATTGATCCTCCTCAAGCGATAGCCATCGGCTTCGCGGATGCGCTGGTCCTTTTCGCCTTCGGCCAGAGGTATGACGCGGTTGTATTCGCGGCGGGCCTCGTTGATGATCCGCTCCTTCTCTTGTTGTGCCTGGTTGACCTCGTTGAACGAGGCCTGAACCGGCTGGGGCGGATTGATGTTCTTCAACTGCACCTGGTCGATGCTGATGCCCATCGCGTATTTGGTCGCGAGCGCCTGCATCTTCAGCAGGGCTTCGCTTTCGATTTCCTGTCGCCCGACGGTGATCACCTCGTCGACTGTGCGGTCTCCCACGACTTCGCGCATGACGGACTCCGAGACGTAACGCAGGGTCGCGCTCGGCTCACGCACCTCGAACAGAAATTTCCGGGGTTCGGAAATCCGATACTGCACCACCCACTCCACGAGCGCGGCGTTGAGATCGCCAGTCACCATCTCGGTCTCGCGGCGACCGTCCGTCGGGCTCTGATAGGGATCGGAGGCACCCGGAGTCGTGAACCCGAACTCCTGTTTCAGCTGGCGCTTGACCGGGACCAACGTGGTTACGTCGATTCCGAACGGGATCTTGAAGTGCAGCCCCGGAGGAACTTCGGCCGCGTACTTCCCGAACCGTTGGACAATCGCGACGGAGTCGCTCGGCACCGTGTAAAATGAGGACCACGCCCCAAAAACCGCGAGCGCAATGGCGGCCCCGATTGCAAGACGCTTCACCGGTGGCAGACCGTCCGGCAGGATGCCTTGCAGCCGATCCCGGCCCCGCCTGAGAATTGCATCAACCTCAGGGGGAACGCGGGTCTGCTTGTTTTTCCAAGGTCCGCGATCTTCCGGTCCATTGTCATCAGAAGGCATCGCAAGCTCCTATCTCGGTTTTGGCACTCGGGGCGATGCCTGACTCGCGCGTTTGGCGGTGCGACCCGTTTTGCGCCATCACATCGTCGGCTCTGAACAGCATGACCTCAGAGGTCCAGTTCCTTCAGGCAGGCTTGCGCAATGTCTCGGTCCGGGGCATCGGTTCCTGGCATCGTCGCCCAGCCGGCGGTCATGAGAGCGTCGCGCCTCTGGTAGGTTGAGGCTGCCCGGATCGTTGCAAGCTTGTCCGCCCTAGCCGGGTCTGACCGCGCCATGTCGAGGCAGACCGGTACCATTGAGGCGACGACATCATTACGGGACATCGCCACCGCCCGGTCATTCGAAGTGCCGCCGGTCACCCAGCCACCCCATGTAAATCCGACGACGCCGACAAAGACAGCACCGATCACGGCACCATAGATGCCGGGTTTGAGCCATTCGGGAGTATTCATTTCAAGTCCTCCTGCGGAGAAGGCGCCGCCTCGCCGTGATTGTTCTTCTCAGTCGCGGCCCGATCCCGGCTCAGCGCCTCTTTCACGTCGCTGTCGGAAATCGCCCGTAACTCGGTACGTCCCGCATGACCGCCCCTTCCGCGCACCGTCAGGTAGGTCGCCGTCCGTCTATAGGCCTCGAAGCTTAGCCCCTGGAGAAGCTCTTCTTCGACGAGAACCTCGTAGTCGCCCGCGGGCAAATCGCCCGGGTATCCCGGCAAGGTGAACGGGTTTGAAAACGTCACCGTCGATCTGGTCGACCGCATGTTCATCTCTGGTCTCCGCGATGTTGGCAGATCCGTCGCTCACCACTGTTGACGGCCCCTTGGAGTCCGGGACGGACCAGTCGAACGATTTAGTATCTTGTACCTCGGGATCGTCCGACTGGTGCTGACGCATGTTAGTCCCGGGCACCGAACCGGCTGCGACCCCGTCCTTTGGTCAGTCGCCCACACTGACCTGTGTAAGGGCGGCGAGACCGACCTGCGCGTATCCTTTGGGAAACAGGGGCGATCTGCGTTCCTGCAACCCTTGAAAGGATTGGCGATGGCCGACCTCAATGTTCTCAACCCGCACCCGCCCGAGTTTGATCGGTTTCTCCATGCTACCGTCGGCGAGGACCGGAACGGCTATGCCGTGACTGTGCTCTCCACGCTCGCGCGGCTCGGTCTCGATCCATGGAACGAAACCGCTGAACTGGTCACGCTAGGACACGACGGCGCGCGCGCGCGGTTGGGAACGCTGCTTGCCCGGTTTCAGGATGTTCCCTCGCTCGCAAGCGATCATGGCAGGGTCGCACGAGACTTGAGCCAGCTGCTTCCCGAAGGCCGGGCGTCAGGTAGCCTGAAGCGAGCTACCTCGACGGTGACCGGCGACCGCCCGGGGACAAGCGGAGCGATCTGGGCGGTGCTCGCGATTATCTTCCTTCTATTTCAGATGTTCATGGTTGGCGGGTCGGGGTCAGGCGAATGACCGTATCAACCGCGACCGCGAGGAGACCGGCCCATGCGGCACACAAGTCCGGTACGCTTTCTCCACACGAACAGGGCAAACTCTGGGACATGGAGGAACAGTTCTGGACCAGCGGCGCCGACAGTGCGCAGGCGACCACAGCAACCAACGCCGTTATGGTCTTCCCCTATCCGCCCGGCATCCTCCAGGGCGACCAGATCTGGCCCCATCTTCGCGAAAGGACCGGCTGGCGTTCCGTCGTCATGGCCGAACGGCGCGTGACGCGATGCGGTGACATCGCGATCCTCACTTACCGGGTCTCGGCTGAAAAAACCGACGTGCCGATCTACAAAGCGCTTTGCGCCTCAACGTACCTCAACGATGAGGACACCTGGCTGAGGATTTCCCACCAGCAAACTGTGGTGATTTAAGAACCGCAGAGGCAATCGACCTGCCGCGGGCGCCGGGACTAACCTGCGTCAGTGCGGCGAGGCCCTGGCACGGTTAGATGAGACGTGCCCGCCGAATATTTGGTGGCGCATCTTTTTCCGAGTACCCGAGAAGCGTGTGGGCGTGCCGATCCCCAAAGGGTCGGCATGTCGGCGCGCTTCTTATTCTCGGAACGTCCAGGAAAGGACAATTCCAATGACTCCCGAACAGAACAAGACTGCCGAGAAGATGACCTCCGTGAAAGCCGCGTGGGACAAGGCGCCGGCTGGTCCGAAGAAGGACGCGGCGCTCAGGCACTACGAGGCAGCCGAGAAGGCGAACACGGCGAAGAACGAGGCCGAGACCAACAAGGAACTCGATGCGGCGAGCGAGAAGCTCTCGTGACATCCGACACCTGATGCAAACCTTGGCCGCCCCTCGCTTTGCGGAGGGCGGCCCTCTCATTTCAGGAGCGGGCCGCTCTGATCCAGATACGCCGGATCGAACTCGGCAAGTTCCGCCAGCCCCTCATAGTCGTGAAACGTCACGCGGCCGTCCCGAAAGGTCACCAATCCGTTCTCGCGAAGCTGCCGCAGGACGCGGTTCACGTGAATCGCACTAAGCCCCAAGGCATCTGCCAGGTGATACTGGGTCAGCGGGCAATCATACCCATCCTCAGTCCCCATGCCCACCAGCGCAAGCCGCGATCCCAGTTCCAACAGAAAATGTGCCATCCGGGCGTCCGCGTCGCGCCGGCCGATCCCGACAAGGTGTTCGACCACCATTGCCTCGTCCCGCGACGCCGCCCAGAGAATGGCTGTCGCCAGGCGCGGCGTCTGCGCGAACGCATCAAGAAGGTCGCTCGTCAGCACTTCGGCAGCCTCGATGTCGACGATGGGTTCGAAGCTGTGGTCCGAGGTGCGCAACAGCACGCTGCGCAGGCCGAGGAAATCCCCGGGCACCTGGAAATCGACGATCTGGCGCGTTCCGTCAGGTTGAAGCTTGTAGGAACAGACCCAGCCTTCCGACAGGATATACGCGGCTTGATCGGATTGCCCCTGATGCACCATATCACGCCCCGCGACGAAGGAGCGACGGCGCTGGTGCAGGCGCTCGAGCACGTCCAACTCTGCCTTTGACAAAGCGACAAAGGCCGAAAGCTTGCGGGTCAAAGGGCTGTGTTCGGCTGATGTCATGGGGCCTCCCGGCGTGTCGTGACCCAAGAGCAGAAATCGGCTCGGACACTGCTCTGGATCAGTCCAGCATAGAGCAATTCCTGCGAGATGTACGGATGCATCTGAATCTCACCTTCTCTCAGGTTCACGATGCCAAGGAAGGAAACTCAGATGTCCACCGCAAGCGAACATGCAGGCCAGGCCGCCCTATCGATCTGCGAGGCGCTCCTGCTTGCCATGAACGATCGCGGGTTGCTGCCGGAACACGAGATCGTGGGGGTTCTTCGCGACGCCGCGGCGACCCATGAGAACGCGGTCGGTACCGAACTCGAAATGGAAAGGCACCGGGCCGTCGCCGAAATGATCAACACGATCATCGCTGGCGGGAACTCTGTTCGACGCCCGTGAACCGCTCGGGCGGCGGTGTCGATCCGAATTCTCGGAGTGGAGACCGAATAGGATACCGCGGACTTGCGCGCAACGCAGCTAAGCATTTGACCCGGCCCGTTTCGCCAACGAAATCTCAACAAGGAGCACTTAGATGTCATTCACTCCACTCCACGACCGGGTTCTTGTTCGTCGCATTGAAGGCGATGAGACGACCAAGGGAGGTCTCATCATTCCCGATACCGCTAAGGAGAAACCTCAAGAAGGCGAAGTCGTCTCCGTTGGCGCGGGCGGAAGACGCGAGGACGGCGAGCGCATCCCGATGGATGTCAAAGCCGGCGACCGGATCCTGTTTGGAAAATGGTCCGGGTCAGAGATCAAACTCGATGGCGAAGACCTTCTGATCATGAAGGAGAGCGACATTCTCGGCGTGATCGCCTGAGTCCGAAACCTTTCACGTCAACCTCAGTCTCAGGAACTCACACCATGTCCGCCAAGGAAGTTCGATTCAGTACCGACGCCCGCGATCGCATGCTGAAAGGCATCAACACGCTTGCAAATGCCGTCAAGATCACCCTCGGCCCCAAGGGCCGAAACGTCATTCTAGATAAATCCTGGGGTGCGCCGCGCATCACCAAGGACGGTGTGACCGTCGCCAAGGAGATCGAGCTTTCGGACCATTTCGAGAATATGGGCGCCCAGATGGTCAAGGAGGTCGCGCAGCGCACCAATGATGAGGCTGGCGACGGAACCACCACCGCCACCGTGCTCGCCCATGCGATTGTCCGGGAGGGCATGAAGTCGGTCGCGGCCGGCATGAACCCGATGGATCTCAAGCGCGGTATCGACAAAGCCGTCGCTGCAGTTGTGGCCGAGATCAAGACCATGTCCCGGCCGGTCGGCGACAGCGACGAGATTGCCAAGGTCGGCGCCATTTCGGCCAACGGAGAAGTCGAGATCGGTCGGCAGATCGCCGACGCGATGGCCAAGGTCAGCAAGGAAGGCGTGATCACCGTCGAGGAAAACAAAGGGTTGGAGACCGAGACCGAAGTGGTCGAAGGCATGCAGTTCG